>NZ_LIRL01000840.1:571-5481 GCF_001419795.1 Streptomyces niveiscabiei | reverse complement strand
TGCGCGCGCAGGAGTTGGGCGTGCAGGTCGCCCGAGGGGTCGAGGCGGGGCGCGGTGGTGGCGAAGGCCGCGGCCGGGGACGCGGGGTCGAGTTCGGCGAGGCCGGTGGCGGCGAGGAGGGTGGGGCGGTCGTGGGCGGCGGAGTAGAACGTCGTGCTGCCGTGGTCGCCGATCACCGCGTCGCAGGCGACGATCGCGGCCCGCCAGCCCTCCTCGGGCGGGATCACCATCAGGCCCGCGTCCATCGGCTCGCGCAGGCGTTCCAGGAGGTCGGCGCGGGTGTGCCTGGCCCAGACGTTGGGGTGGAAGACGGCCGCGACGGCGTACTCGTCGGCGGGCAGCGCGGTGACGAGATCGAGGGGCAGTCCGGGGTGGCGGCCGAGCAGCGAGTGCGCGCTCCACGTGGAGTGCAGGACGACGAGCCGCCGCCCGTCGGTGACGCCGAACCGGGCGCGGTAGCAGTCGCGTCGAGCCTCGCTGTCCCGGATCCGCTGGGCGCACCAGTCGCCGATCACCTCGGCGCGCGGCACCGCCTCGGGGCAGGTGTCCAGCAGCC
The DNA here is from genome assembly GCF_001419795.1 of Streptomyces niveiscabiei. Classification (GTDB taxonomy): domain Bacteria; phylum Actinomycetota; class Actinomycetes; order Streptomycetales; family Streptomycetaceae; genus Streptomyces; species Streptomyces niveiscabiei. The sequence goes on along the minus strand of NZ_LIRL01000840.1, from coordinate 4,925 downwards.
GGGCGAGCTGGTCGGGATGCGAGACGCCGATCGCGGCGGGGATGACCCTGCCCCGGTGCGTCAGCTCCCGCCGGGACAGCCCCGCCGGGGACGTCGCGTCGCCCGTCGACTCGCTGACCAGCCGGTTGTACCCGGCGCCGTGCGGCATCACCATCAGCGGCGCGTCGAGCCGCCGCATCGTGGGGTGCACGGCGCAGGCGACGGCGAGCTGGAAGGTGCGCCGCGTCGCCTCCGCCCACGTCAGCACGCGCGGCCCCGCCACGGACACCAGGTACTCGTGCAGCCCGTCCGCGAAGGCCGAGCCGGGATTCACCGTGTAGTACTTCTCGATGCCGTCCTCGACGCGCAGCAGCTCCATCACATCGAGCACCCGTGTCGCCGAGGTCAGCGTGCGCGCCACCCCCAACACCGCCGCCCTGGACGGCGGTTGGGTGTCCCAGCGGGACCGGGCACGCGGCGGACGCGGACGGCGGAACACGGACAACGGGCTTCTCCAGTACGGCGGTTGCGGGATCGGCGGACGCGCTCGCTCTACGGCCTCACGCCCACGTTCCTGCGCAGCTCCCCGAGCTTCGCCTCACAGGCCGCCCGCAACGTCGGGTCGCTCGCGGCCAACTCGGCGAGCACGCCCAGCGCTTGGTCGAACTTGGCGTGCTGGCGGCTCGCGGCGGCCTGCTCGGCGGCGCTGACCGCGGCTTCGACGGCGGGCCCGGAACGCCCGAGGGCGTACAGGGCACGCGCCCGGACGATGTCGAGCCGCAGCAGCATCCCCGTGTTGTTCTTCTCCACGGCCGTCGCCCGCGCCTCGTCGAGCACACCGAGCGCCTCCGCCGCCCGCCCGGCAGCGAGCAGCGCCTGTCCGACGTTGTACGACTGGACGACGATCCCGTGGGCGTCGTCCCTGGCCGCGTTGGCCTCAAGTGCCTTGAGGAACAAGGCGTGTGCGTCCTCGTACGCGCCCTGCGCGCGGTCGGCGAGGCCCTGGCCCTCCCACGACGCCCCCTCCGCGAGGTGCACCAGCCCCCGGGTCTCCCACAGCACGCCGCTGAGCCGCGCGTCGGTGACCCGGTCGAGCAACTTCCCTGCCGCGTCCAGGACTTGGTGCGCCTCCTCGTACGCGCCCAACTCGTAGTGCGCCCGCGCCAGTTGGTTCCGCATCCGGATCTCGGCGTCGGCACGCCCGCAGCGCCGGGCCGCCTCGATGCCGAGGGTGTGGGCCTCGATGGAGTCCAGGTGGTGCTTGCGGCTGTGATAGAGCGCCCACAGTGATTCGCAGAGCTGCCAGACGGTGTCGTCCCAGCGCTGCTCGGCACACACCCTCAACACGGCCAGGAGATTGCCGCGTTCGGCGTCGAGCCATTCGATGGCCTCGGCCTTGTCGGTGAACAGCGCTTCCCTGCCGCCCAGTTCGGCCAGGGAGCGGGCAGGCGACGGCTGGAGCCGGAAGCGGCCTACGCCGAGCACCTGGGCGTCCGCGTGCGCGGCGGCCTCGGCGTAGTAGGCGGCCACCTCCCGCAGGACGGCTGTGCGTTCCGCCTGCGGAAGCCCTTGGGCGACCTTGCGCGCGTGCGGCCGGACGACGTCGTGCAACTGGAAGCGCACGGGCCGGTCGAGGGACTCGACGACCTCCGCCGAGCGCGCGGAGATGAGCCGGGCCACCGCCTTGCCCACGTCGGGGACGCCGGCGGCCGTCGCGAGGGAGCCGGTGGCCGTGGTTCCCGGCAGCAGGCCGAACAGGCGGTAGAGCCGCCGCGCGGGCTCGGGGAGGGACCCGTACATCAGGTCGAGCACCGTCGTCACCGCCTCCAACCCGTCCTCGCCCGCGCAGAGTTCGGCCACGGCGTCGCTCAGGCCGAGGTGGGAGTGCTCGTCCAGCCAGTCGCCGACGACGCCCAGCGCCAGCGGCAGGCCGCCGCAGAACCGGACCAGTTCGGCGGCGGCGCCGTCCGTGTCCGCGTCCCGCCACCGGTGGACGAGTTCGACGCCGGCCGACTCGTCGAGCGGGTCGAGGTCGATGAGGACCGCGCCGTCCCTGGCCAGGCCCGGCAGGCGGGTCCGGCTGGTGGCCACGAGCAGTCCCGAGGCCGGGACGAGCGGCCTGATCTCGGCCGCCTGCCAGACGTTGTCCACCACGACGAGCGTGTCCTGCCGGGCGGTGAGGCTCCGGAAGAGCGCGGCGCGCTCGTCCACCTCGGCCGGGACGAAGTCCGGGTGCACCCCCAAGGCCCGCAGAAACAGGGCGAGTACGTCGCTGACGTCGACCGCGCCGTCCTGCCGTCTGCCCGCGAGGTTCACGTAGAGGTGGCCGCCGGGATAGTCCGGCGCCCCGGCGGCCCACCGCGCCACCAGCGCGGTCTTGCCCACGCCGCCGAGTCCGGTCAGCACGACGACACCCGGGGTGCGCGCCGCGCGCAGCGCCTCGGCGACCGAGTCCAGGCGGCCGAGTTCGGCCGTACGGTTGACGAACTGCGGTGTGCCGACGGGGACTTGACGAGGCGTCACCTGCGGGGGCCCGGGCGGCAGTGTCAACGACCCCACCCGCTCCGCCATCACGACCGGCCCGAAGAACGCCGCGTCCCCGGAGATGGAGTTGTACGTCCCCACCCGACCACCCTCCCGTTCACCCACGAGTGCCCCAACTTACTACCGTGGTGGCGCAGTCGAGGGTCGTCCCTCTACCGTGAACGGGAGGACGACTTCACAGGGGGACGCGGGTGGAAGCGGAACTGGTGGCACTCGCCGGGACGGGCGCGACGACGATCGTCGGCCTGATGGCCACGGAGGCGTGGGACCAGGTGCGGCAGCGGGTCGTCCGGCTCTTCGCGCGCGGCGGCGACGGCGGCGCGGACGCCATGGACGGCGAACTCACCGCGTCCCGCACGGCGTTGGTCGCGGCGCCGGAGGAGGAGACGGCCGACGTCACGGCGTCGGTGCGGATGCGCCTGCGCAGGCTGCTCGCGGAGAACCCCGAGGCGGCGGAGGAACTCCGGTTATTGGTGGAGGAGTTCACCCCGGCCCAGAACGACTCGGTCCGCAACACCATCAGCGGCGGGACCTTCAACGGCCCTGTTCTGATGGGCCGTTCCTTCGAGAACACGACCTTCGACAGCGGCGGCGCGAGCTGAAGCCCGAAGCCGCCGCCCCTCAGGCCGCGACAGAGGCAGCGGTCAGTGCACCGCGCGCAGCATCCGCGTCACATTGATCCGCGTGGGCGCGAGCCCCAGCTCCACGCTCTCCATCATCCGCTCGCCGTTGAGCCGCCCATACGCGAGCAGGTCGACGTTGGCCAGGTTGAACTCCGGCCATGTGTGGATGCTGAGGTGGGAGGCCGAAAGGAGCAGAATCGCAGTGACCGCCCCATTCGGAAACACGTGGGACGCCTCGCCGAGCACCTTGGCGTTTCCCTTTTCGGCGGCCGTACGGAGCACCTGGAGAAGGCGTTCCTCGTCCGTCAGAATACTGTTGTCGCTCACCCATACGTCGACGGCGTACGAGCACAGATCGTCGACGTCTATACCCTCGGTGGCAAGGCTTTCGGCGTTCGTCATGGGGGACCGGGGAGTGTGACCGAGGTCACCGTCCCCGTCTCCTTTCGCTTGGTTTCTGCGCTGGTCCGCGCGGCCGAACAGGGAAGGTCGCGAGGCCAGTCACTGGCGCTCGTGGATGCCAGCCTAGCATCAGACGCCCCCTACGGCACTTCGGCCAGTTCGTCAAGAAGGCGGCCGGACGTGACCTGCTTCACTTTATGGAATTCCGCCCCGATAAAAGATCAAGGGATTCCCTGGCGGCCCGCACCGAATTCCCGGAGCGAATACCCCCGCTATTCCCTCGCATAGGCCGAACTCCCGTCCCTTACACTGGATGACACCCTGTCCGAAACCTTCCCCCGCCCTGGAGACCCCTGGTGAGTACGGCCGCCGATCGAGTGCTCAGCGAAGTCGCCGAAGCGGTCCGGCTCCAGGAGGGCCCGCCCGGCATCCGCTCGGTGCTGCGGGCGCTGCGCCGCCTGGAACCGGCGTCGACGAAGGAGCTGAGCCGGGCGACGAGCCTGCCGGTCCCGATCGTCGCGGCCGTCGGCAACGAACTGCGCCGCCGCGGCCTGGTCAGCAAGGAGCGCCCCTCCCGCCTGACCCCGGCCGGCCGCGCACTCCTGGGCGAGCTGGGCATGGACCTCGCGCTGGACGCCACGTGCACGACGTGCGCCGGCCGCGAGCTGGTCATCCCGGACGTGCTCGACGAGGCCGTACGGCGCCTGAGCGCGCTGATGGCCGATGGCCCCGCCGCCGACCTCGCGATCGACCAGTCGCACTGCACGCCGGAGACGAAGGTCCGCCGCGTCCTCGCGCTGCTCACC
>NZ_LIRL01000840.1:219-538 GCF_001419795.1 Streptomyces niveiscabiei | reverse complement strand
CGGTTCGACGCGGCGATGACCGACCCGCCGTACACCCCCGAGGGCGCGCGCCTCTTCCTCTCCCGCGCGGTCGAGGGCCTGCGCCCCGGCGCCGCGCACAGCATCTTCTTCTCCTTCGGCGGCAAGAGCCCGGACCAGATGCTCGCCGTCCAGCGGGAGATCATGGACCTGGGCCTGGTCACCCACGGCCACATCCGCAACTTCAACGAGTACGAGGGCAGCGGCATCCTCGGCGGCGTCGGCTTCTTCCAGCACCTCCTGACGACGAGTACGACGGCCCCGACGCACACCGGCGACTTCACCGGCCCCCTCTACACCG
>NZ_LIRL01000840.1:0-209 GCF_001419795.1 Streptomyces niveiscabiei | reverse complement strand
GTACCGGAGACGCCGGAGCCGACCACGACGGAGCCGGCTACGACGACGCCGGCGCAGCCCGCCTCGGAGGCCACCGGCCAGCAACAGCGACAGCAACCGGTTGCTGAAACACGAACGGCACCCGCGACACCCACACCGGCACCGGCAGCTCCCGCCAACTCCCCCACCCCCAAACCCGGCTGCTCTCTCTGATACACATCTCCGACCCC
>NZ_LIRL01000084.1 GCF_001419795.1 Streptomyces niveiscabiei | reverse complement strand
CCGCGCACCCCGGCCGAGGAGACCCTCGCCGGGATCTGGGCCGACGTCCTGGGCATCGGACAAGTCGGCGTCCACGACGACTTCTTCGCCCTCGGAGGCGACTCCGTCCTCGGCATCCAGGTCGCCTCACGGGCCCGTACGGCACTGCGCGCCCCCCTGTCCTGGCGCGACCTCTTCGACCACCCGACCGTCGGACAGCTCGCCGCCCTCATGCCGGGCCGGCCGCCGGCGCCCGCCGACCCGATCCCGGCCGCCCCGCGCACCGGCCCGCTGCCCCTCGCCCCCGGACAGCGACGCCTGTGGTTCCTCGACGAGTTCGAGCCGGGCGGGGTGGAGTACAACACCGGCGTGGCGCTCCGGCTCTCCGGCGAGCTGTCCACGACCGCCCTCCAGCGGGCCGTGGACGCGCTGGCCGAACGGCACGAAGTCCTGCGCACCACCTTCGACTCCGTGGACGGCCGGGGCGTCCAGATCGTGCACCCGGCCTCCTCGGTCCCCGTCCGCCTGCGCGAACTCGACGGTGAACCCCTCGAAGAGGTGCTGCGCCACGAGCAGTCCACCCCCTTCGACCTGCGCACCGGCCCGCTGGTGCGCGTCCTCGTGGTGCGCACGGCACCGGCCGAGCACGTCCTGACGGTGTCGATGCACCACATCGTCACCGACGGCTGGTCGGTCGGCGTGCTCTGCCGCGACCTGGGAGAGCTGTACTCGGCGGCCCTGCGCGGCACGGACCCGGACCTGCCGAAACTGCCCCTCCAGTACGCCGACCACGCCGTGTGGCACGGCGAGCGGCTGAACCGCGACTCGCAGGACGGACAACTCGCCTACTGGCGCGACCGGCTGGCGGGCCTCGAACCCCTGGAACTGCCGACCGACCGCCCCCGGCCCGCCGTACGGACCTCGGCCGGTGCCGTCCACACCTTCGACGTTCCCCCGGACGTCGTCGCGGGACTGGTCGCCCTCGCACGCGAGGAGCGGGCCAGCCTCTTCATGGGGCTCGCCGCCGTGACACAGCTGCTGCTCTCCCGCTACTCGGGACAGACGGACGTGGCGGTCGGGACCGTCACCTCCGGCCGCGACCGGGCCGAGACCGAGCATCTGCTGGGCTTCTTCGTCAACACCCTCGTGCTGCGCACCCGCATCGACGAGGACGGCTCCTTCCGTGAACTGCTCGCCGCCGTCCGGGACGGCGCGCTCGGCGCCTTCGCCCACCAGGACGTGCCCTTCGACCGGCTCGTCGACGCACTCGCCCCGGAACGCGACCCCAGCCGCACCCCGCTGGTCCAAGCGGTCGTCGTCCTGCAGAACGCGCTCGGCGGGCTCGGGGAGTTCACCGGGGCGCGCGCCGAGCGCGTGCCCGTGCCGCGCGACACGTCACGCTTCGACCTCACCCTGGAGTTCTGGGAGCACGGCGACGCGCTGACCGGCGAACTGGAGTACAACACCGACCTGTTCGACACCCGCACCGCCGAACAGCTCTGCCGCCACTGGCTGTCGCTGGCCCGCGAGGCCGTCACCGACGCCGCCCGCCCCCTGTCCCGCGTCCCCCTGCTCACCCCGCACGAGCACGCCCACTGGAGTACCGGCGCGGAAGCCGGAGCGACCGGCGAGAGCCTGGCCGGCCTGTGGCGCGCCCGGGTCGCCGCGCACCCCGGGCGGGTCGCCGTGTCGTCCGGTGACAGCACCCTCACGTACGCCGAACTCGACGCCCGCGCCAACCGGCTGGCGCACGCCCTCGTCGCGCGCGGTGTCGCCCCGGAGTCCCGGGTGGCGGTCGCCCTGCCCCGTTCGGTGGAGTGGGTGATCGCGGTGCTGGCCGTGACCAAGGCCGGAGGCGTGTACGTCGCGGTCGACCCGGGGCTGCCCGAGGAGCGGCTGGCGTACGTGCTCGGAGACAGCGGGGCCGGAGTGGTGGTGAGCCGCGCGGACGTGGCGGGGCGGCTGCCCGTGGACGGCGCGCACCTCATCGCCGACGTGAACGCCGTGACCGGCGAAGGAACCGGCCTCCCCGGCACCGACCCCCGCGTCGACGTCCCCCTCACCTCCGCCGCGTACGTCATCTACACCTCCGGCTCCACCGGCCGCCCCAAGGGCGTCGTCGTCACCCACCAGGGCCTCGCCGCCTTCACCACCGCCCTCGTGCGCCGCTGCGCCGTGGACGCCACCGCCCGCGTCCTCCAACTCGCCTCCCACAGCTTCGACGCCTCCGTCCTGGAACTGCTGATGGCCCTCGGCGCCGGCGCCACCCTGGTCGTCCCGCCCGTCGAGGGCCCCCTCGTCGGCGAGGACCTGCTGGACGTGCTGCGGGCGCAGAGCGTCACCCACGCCCTGATCCCCCCGACCGTCCTCGGCAGCATCCCCCCGGGCGACGCACCCGCCCTGCGCGTCCTGCTGTCCGGCGGCGAGGCCTGCGACGCCGGGCTGGTCGAGCGCTGGGCACCCGGCCGCACCATGGTCAACGCCTACGGCCCCACCGAGGTGACCGTCGTCGCCACGATGAGCGGCGCCCTCGCCCCCGACACCGGCACACCCCCCATC
>NZ_LIRL01000839.1:7096-7508 GCF_001419795.1 Streptomyces niveiscabiei | reverse complement strand
AGAGGCGGATGCATGAGCCCGCACATCAGGAAAACCCCCCTCACCTGCTGCTGCTCCGGCGTCCACCGAGATGATCGCCACCCCCACATCCACGGTCGCCCCCTCGGCGAACCGCAGCTCCCGCACCACCCCGTCGTACGGGATCGGCAGCTCCACAGCCGCCTTCGCCGTCTCGACCTCGCACACCACCTGCCCGTCGGAGACCACGTCCCCCGGCTGGACGTACCACTTGAGGATCTCCGCCTCGGTGAGCCCCTCGCCCACGTCCGGCATCTTGAATTCGCGTACCGCGGATCCGGTCATCGTCGTCACGTCCCTCTCCTCAGTACGCCAGGGCACGGTCGACGGCGTCGAGCACCCGGTCGAGCCCCGGGAGGTACTCCTCTTCGAGGCGGGCCGGCGGATAGGGGGC
>NZ_LIRL01000839.1:0-7069 GCF_001419795.1 Streptomyces niveiscabiei | reverse complement strand
GGCCCGTACGCGACGAGCGTGAGATCGGACCCCTCGCGCGCGCGGACCGCCTTGTGCAGCGGCCCCGGAATCGCCTCGGTGTCCACCTCCGACCGGTCCCAGTACCGCCGCTTCGGCTCGAAGAAGATCACCGGATCGTCGCTGTGGATGGCCTGCTGCATCATCCAGTACGCGTCCGCCGCGTTGGACGGCGAGACGATCTTCAGCCCCGCGACGTGCGCGAAGAGCGCCTCGGGCGACTCGGAGTGGTGCTCGACGGCACCGATGCCGCCGCCGTAGGGGATGCGGACGACGACGGGGAGCTTGACCTTGCCCAGCGAGCGCGCGTGCATCTTCGCGAGCTGGGTGACGATCTGGTCGTACGCCGGGAAGACGAACCCGTCGAACTGGATCTCCACGACCGGCCGGTACCCGCGCAGGGCCAGCCCGATGGCCGTACCGACGATGCCCGACTCGGCGAGCGGTGTGTCGATGACGCGGCTCTCCCCGAAGTCCTTCTGGAGCCCGTCGGTGACACGGAAGACGCCGCCGAGCTTGCCGACGTCCTCGCCCATGATGACGACCTTGGGGTCCTCCTCCAGGGCTCGGCGCAGCGACTCGTTGATCGCCTTGGCCACCGCCAATTTCTCTACTGCCATGTCTCAGACCCCCTCTGCATCCGTGAACGACGCCTGGTAGGCGGCGAACTGAGCCCGCTCCTCGTCGACGAGCGAGTGCCCGTCCGCGTAGGCGTTCTCGAAGATCGCGAACCGGTCCGGGTCCGGCATCCCCCGGACCGCTTCACGCACTCGCCTTCCCAACGCCTCGGACTCAGCTTCGAGTTCCGCGAAAAATCCCTCTTCAGGGTGGTTTGAGCCAGAAACCCCGGACCCCTTCAGCGACTCCAGATACGTCCGCAGCCGCAGAATCGGATCCTTCGCCTCCCACGCCGCCCGCTCGTCGTCCAGCCGGTACCGCGTCGGATCGTCGGACGTCGTGTGCGCCCCCATCCGGTACGTGTACGCCTCGACCAGCGTCGGCCCCTCCCCGCTGCGCGCCCGCTCCAGCGCCCACTTGGTCACCGCGAGACACGCGAGCACGTCGTTGCCGTCGACCCGGACGCCGGGGAACCCGTACCCCTGGGCCCGCTGGTACAGCGGAACCCGCGTCTGCTTCTCGGTCGGCTCCGAGATCGCCCACTGGTTGTTCTGGCAGAAGAACACGACGGGCGCGTTGTAGACGGCGGAGAAGGTGAACGATTCGGCGACGTCCCCCTGGCTGGAGGCGCCGTCCCCGAAGTACGCGATGACCGCGCTGTCGGCGCCGTCCTTGGCGACCCCCATCGCGTACCCGGTCGCGTGCAGCGTCTGGGAGCCGATGACGATCGTGTAGAGCTGGAAGTTGTTGCTGTTGGGGTCCCAGCCACCGTTGTTGACGCCCCGGAACATGCCGAGCAGGTTCTCCGGCGGGACGCCGCGGCACCAGGCGACGCCGTGCTCGCGGTAGGTCGGGAAGACGTAGTCGTCGTCGCGCAGGGCGCGTCCGGAGCCGATCTGGGCGGCTTCCTGGCCGAGCAGCGAGGCCCACAGGCCGAGTTCGCCCTGGCGCTGGAGGGAGGTCGCCTCGGCGTCGAAGCGCCGGGTGAGGACCATGTCGCGGTACAGGCCGCGGAGTTGTTCGGGGGTGATGTCGGCGACGTACTTGTCGTACTCGGCGTGCTTGACCCGCTTGCCCTCGGGGGTCAGCAACTGCACGAGTTCGGGTTCGGTGCTCTTCTTCGCGGCGGCTGTCTTGCGGGTCGCTGCGGCCTTGCCTCCACCGCCGCGTCGCGATGTGCGCGGGGCAGTGCTCTCCACGGTCACGTGTAGCTCCTCCGTCGGTCCGGCTCCCGGGGTTGCCGGGGTCCAGTGCGGCCTACCTGTTTCCGGACACCCGTGCACGGGGTGGGTGCCACTCGGCCGGAACAGGCGTGACATGAGCTCCGGCGAGCGCCCTGAGGCGCTCACGTTACCCAGTGCTCCACATTTCTGTGAAACCCCTTCTGACCTGCGTTTTTACTCGGATTTCCAAGTAAATTCGGCAAAGTCGACGAGGGCCCTGGTCACAGCCTCGCAGGAGGCCGGAGCAACGGCACGTTATCCCGCGCTCCCCGGCCACGGGAAGGGTTGTGTGTGAAACTGATCTCGTGCGCGAAAAGGCGGAAATCCGGGTTTTTCTCCTCGACGACCATGAAGTCGTCCGGCGTGGCGTGCGCGAGCTGCTCGCGGTCGAGGACGGCGTCGAGGTGATCGGCGAGGCGGGTACGGCGGCGGAGGCGCTCGCCCGTATCCCGGCCCTGCGGCCCGACGTCGCCGTCCTCGACGTGCGGCTTCCCGACGGCAGCGGCGTCGAGGTGTGCCGGGAGATCCGCTCCCAGGACCCGTCCCTGAAGTGTCTGATACTGACCTCTTTCGCGGACGACGAAGCCCTGTTCGACGCGATCATGGCGGGCGCGTCCGGGTACGTCCTGAAGGCGATCCGCGGCGACGAGCTGCTGTCCGCCGTACGGGACGTCGCGGAGGGCAGGTCCCTGCTCGACCCCGTCGCCACCGCGCGCGTGCTGGAGCGGCTGCGCGACGGCGCCCCCAAGGGCGACGAGCGCCTGGAGCGGCTCACCGACCAGGAGCGCCGCATCCTCCACCTCATCGGCGAGGGCCTCACCAACCGGCAGATCGGCGAGGAACTGCACCTCGCGGAGAAGACGATCAAGAACTACGTGTCGAGCCTGCTGGCGAAGCTGGGCATGCAGCGCAGGTCGCAGGCGGCGGCGTACGTGGCGCGGATGCAGGTGGAAGAGCGGCGCTAGGCCTTTCCGCGCCCCCTCCCCTCTTACTCGGGACTTACGTCCCCTTTCCCAGAGGCGTCAGGCCCTGTCCCCGCCCGTGGGACCGCGCCCACAGTGGACCTCATGCCGCTCACCGCCGACACCCGGCACGCCCTCGACCTCCTCGCCGACGCCGACCACGGCCAGGTCGCGGCCAGCGTCCGCGCGCTGCCGTTCCTCGCGACCGCCCGCCACGCCGTCGTCGCGGACCGGCTGCTCCTGCGGCTGTGCGGCCACCAGCGCGCGTGCGCGGGACAGGTCGTGGCGTACGGGACCGGCGCGGCCGACCGCTGGTCGGTGCAGGTCGTCGGGGTGTGCGAGACGGCCGAGCCGACGGCGGAGGAGCGCGCGCTGTTCCCGGGGGAGGCGCCGGCGGACCCCGTCTATCTGTGGGTCACGCCGGAGTACGCGACGGTGCACACGGAGAACGACTGAGGCGCGTACCGATCGGCACGCGCCCCCTCCCGCTCCCGCGAAACACTCCGGTCAGCCGCCGGTCAGCCCGCCCAGCCCGGTCGTGCTGCCCTCCGACTGGCTCCCGCTGGACGTCCCTCCCTCGGAGGTGCTCCCGTTGGTCGTACCGGACGACGTCCCGGTGGACCCCTGGTTCGTCGTCCCCGTCGTCGTGTCCCCGGTGGTGCCCGGGTCCGACGACGGCTCCGGCGAGTCGTCGCCCGACGGCGTCGGGTCGCTGCTCTGCTGCTGCGACTGCGTCGGAGTCGGCGTGGGCGTCGGTGTGGTCGGGTCGGGGTAGTTCCCGCTCCCGCCGGACGTCGTGCTGTTCTCGGTCGACGAGTCGCTCGAGTCGTCGGACTCGGTCTCGCTCGGCGAGGGGGACGAGGAGTCCGTGCTGGTCGTGGACGAGACGGTCGGCGTCGGGGTGGTGTCCGTGCCGCCGCCCTTGTCGCCGGTGTTCTGGAGCGCGAGCGCGACGCCCGCCGCGATGGCGATGATCGCCAGCACCGCGAGGATCCACAGCTTCCCGCGCCCGCTGCCGTGGTTGCCGTGGCCCTCGAAGCCGCCGTCGTCGCCGGAGCCGTACCCCTGGGGCAGGATCGGCTGGGGGATCTGCGAGGTCGCGCCGCCGTGGCCGCCCTGCGGCATCATCGTCGTGCTGGAGTAGCCGCCGGTGGCGGGGTGCGCGGCGATCGGCGCGGTGACCGGTCCTGTGTTCCAGGTGCCGGTGTGCGGGCCGTGGTCGTACAGCATCTGGAGGCCGTACTGGACGAGCCCGCGCATCTCCTCGGCCGTCTGGAACCGGTCGTCCGGCTCCTTCGCGAGCGCGCGCATGGCGAGCCCGTCGAGCTCCGGCGGGGAGGCGCCGCCGGACGCCTGCGAGGGGGGTACGGGGATGTCCTGGACGTGCTGGTAGACCACCGAGAGGGGGGTCTCGCCGACGAACGGGGGCCGCAGCGCGAGGAGTTCGTACAGCATGCAGCCGGTGGCGTACAGGTCGGAGCGGTGGTCGACGGCCTTTCCGAGCGCCTGTTCGGGGGAGAGGTATTGCGGCGTCCCCATGACCATGCCGGTCTGCGTCATCGTCGTGGACGCGCCGTGCAGGGCGCGGGCGATGCCGAAGTCCATGACCTTGACGGCGCCGTTGTTCGTGATGATGACGTTCGCGGGCTTGATGTCGCGGTGCACGATGCCGTGCTGGTGCGAATAGGCGAGCGCTTCGAGGACCCCGGAGACGATGATCAGCGCCTGCTCGGGGCCCGGCGCCTCCGCGTTCAGCAGCAGGTCGCGGATCGTGCGGCCCTCGACGATCTCCATGACGATGTACGGCACGGCCTGGCCGTTGGCCATGACATCTTCGCCGGAGTCGTACACGGCGACGATGGAGTGGTGGTTCAGACCGGCCACCGACTGGGCCTCGCGCGTGAAGCGGGCCTTGGACGTCGGGTCCTCGGCGAGGTCGGAGCGCAGCAGCTTGACGGCGACCATCCGTCCGAGGCGCACGTCCTCGGCGGCGAACACCTCCGCCATGCCGCCACGGCCGAGTCTGCGCGTGAGCCGGTAACGTCCGTCACCGACCAGGCCGCCGTTGCCCCACTGTTCCGGCGCGTCCGACATACCGCCGTCAGTCGCCTCGGGGTCGGACGGGCCCTGAGAGCGCTGCTGCTGTGCCATCAGTCCTCGCCGTCGTTTCTGCCCGCGGTGCGCGCGGTGTTGTCACGGTCTCCGTCGGCCACGCTACAGCCTCCCGCCGGGCCCCCGATCCGGGAAGGTCCTCGCGCACGGCCCGCCGGGGCGTGTGCTCGTGCACATTCCGTGTACCGGCGATGCGGACGCTGTAACGCTCGCGCGGTGCTTCTTTCGCGTACGGTCACGGAACGGGCACCGAGCTTGACGTGTGAGGGGCCTGAGGCAGACTTGGCCGAGATTGACGCATGGGATCAATGGTCTCGGTCACTACGAACGCGGTGGCGACGGCCTGATGGGGGACGCGCAGACAATGAGCCACGACGGCGCAGACGGCCGGTTCACGGGGCAGTCGCTCGCGGGCGGACGCTACCAGGTACGCGGGCTGCTCGGCGAGGGCGGCATGGCCTCCGTCCACCTCGCCTACGACTCCGTCCTCGACCGGCAGGTCGCGGTCAAGACGCTGCACTCCCAGCTCGGCCGGGAGGAGGCGTTCCGGGAGCGGTTCCGGCGTGAGGCGCAGGCCGTGGCCAAGCTCACCCACACCAACATCGTCTCCGTCTTCGACACCGGCGAGGACGTCAGCGGCGGCGAGACGACGCCGTACATCGTCATGGAGTTCGTCGAGGGCCAGCCGCTCGGCTCCGTGCTCGACACGGACGTGACGCAGTACGGGGCGATGCCCGCCGACAAGGCGCTCCAGATCACCGCGGACGTCCTCGCGGCGCTCGACATCAGCCACGAGATGGGGCTCGTCCACCGGGACATCAAGCCCGGCAACGTGATGATGACCAAGCGCGGCGTCGTCAAGGTCATGGACTTCGGCATCGCGCGGGCCATGCAGTCCGGGGTGACGTCGATGACGCAGACCGGGATGGTCGTCGGGACGCCGCAGTACCTCTCGCCGGAGCAGGCGCTCGGCCGCGCCGTCGACGCGCGCTCCGACCTCTACTCCGTCGGCATCATGCTGTTCCAGCTCGTCACCGGGCGGCTGCCCTTCGACGCGGACTCGCCGCTGGCCATCGCCTACGCGCACGTCCAGGAGGAGCCGCCGCGCGCCTCCTCCATCAACCGCGCGCTGCCGCCGGCCGTCGACGCGCTGATCGCCCGCGCGCTGAAGAAGAACCCCAACGAACGGTTCCCGAGCGCCGTCGCCATGCGCGACGAGTGCCTGCGCGTCGCCGCGTCCTTCCAGGCCGCGCCGCCCAGCATCGTGCCGGGGCAGCCCACGAGCAGCGGGCAGGGCGTGGGTTCGGCGGTCTTCCCGCCGGTGGGCGCGAGTCCCAGCACGCCGACACCCGGTCCCTACGGCGCCCAGCCCGGCCCGTACGGGGCGACGCCTCCGCCGTCGTACGGCTATCCCCAGCAGGGGTACGCCACGCCGGCGCCCGCGTACGGCGCCCAGACGTACCCGATGAACGGCGGGCCCGCGACTCCGGCGCCCGTGCCCGCGGCCGGCGGTCGCCGCAGCGCCCGGCCCCTCGTCGTCGGCTCCGTCGTCGCCGCCGTCGTCGCGGTCAGCGCCCTGCTCATCGCCATCGCCTTCGACGGGGGCACCGGCAAGAAGGAGGAGGGCGGCAGCGAGGTCACGGCGTCCCCCTCGGCCGGCGCCGTCGCCGGGCACCGGGGGCCGGACCCGTCCAAGACCATCGAGGACACGGAGTGCTCCGAGCCCGAGGAGTCCTACAACGACCCGGACAAGATCCGCGTCCCCAACTTCAAGTTCAAGAACATCGACTCCGTCAAGGCCTGCCTCCAGGCGGCCGGCTGGCGCCCCAAGATCATCAACGTGGACGAGAACACGTTCGGCGAGGGCACGGTCATGAACCAGTTCCCGGCGGCCGACACGGACGTCGACCCCAAGAACATGCCGGAAATCCAGCTGAACGTGTCGACGGGGAATCCGGCGTCCTGAGCGTGCAGCGGTACGACGACGCCCCGGACGGTTGCTGTCCGGGGCGTTCTTGTTGCCGGTGATAGGTAGGGCCAGGGGTACGGCTTAGAGGTACGGGCCGCCCGTACGGGTGCCCGGGTGCCCCTCTTCCCCGCCCTCGTGGCCCCCCACGCCCGGCGGCAGCGCCCGGC
>NZ_LIRL01000838.1 GCF_001419795.1 Streptomyces niveiscabiei | reverse complement strand
GTGTTGGGGGAGGGCGGTGCTTCTGGGCAGGCCGGGGATTCTGGTGCCGGGGAGGGCGTGGTTCAGCCCGGTATGCCGGGGCACGCGGAGTCGGTGGCCGAGGGCGGGGTTTCTGACGCTGGGGGAGCTGCGGCGCAGGCCGGGGATTCTGTCGCCGGAGAGGGCGTGGTTCAGTCCGGCGCGCCGGGGCACCCTGAGTCGTCGGTAGGGGGCGGTGCCTCTGATGCCGGGCAAGTTGCCGCGCAGGCTGGGGATTCGGTGCAGCCCGTGGCGGCCGGGCAGGCCGGAGTCCCTGACTCCGAGCAGGCTGAGGCCCAGCAGGGGACGCCGGTTCACCCTGAGACGTCGGGTCAGCCCGAGGTCTCAGCTTCCGATCAGAGCGCGGCTCAGCAGGGGGCGCCGAACGAGTCCGGGACGTCGGGTCAGACGGAGGTCTCAGGTTCCGAGCAGGGCGTGGCTCAACAGGGGACGCTGAACGGCTCCGGGACGTCGGGTCAGCCTGGGGGCTCCGCTTCTGAGCAGGGCGAGGTCCAGCAGGGGGCGCCGAACGAGTCCGGGACGTCGGGTCAGGCCGAGGTCTCAGGTTCCGAGCAGGGCGTGGCTCAACAGGGGACGCCGAACGACTCCGGGACGTCGGGTCAGCCTGGGGGCTCCGCTTCCGAGCAGGGCGAGGTCCAGCAGGGCACGCCGAACCACTCCGAGATGTCGGCTCAGCCCGAGGGTGCCGCTTCCGAAGGGGCGGGGCAGCAGGGCGGGGCCGAGGCGTCAGCTCAGGCGGGTGCTCAGGGTCAGTCCGAGGGTGTGGTTCAGCCCGGTGGCGCCCAGGAGTCCACTCAGCCGGAAACTTTGGATCAGTCCGAGGGTGCGGTTCAGTCGGGCGGGCCCGAGGTGTCTGCTCAGTCCGGCGCGTCGGGTCAGTCCGAGGACGCGAACCAGGTCGCGGCGGAGTCTGCCACCTCGAGCCAACCCGAGGCATCGGCTCAGCCCGACGCAGCCCAGCCCGGCACTGCGGGCCAGCCCGCAACGTCGGAACAGGCCGAGGCTTCCACGCCAGACCAAGTCGTGGTCCAGCAGGGCGAGTCGCAGACGTCGGCCCAGCCGGAGACCTCGGACCAGCCGGAGCAAGATGCGGCGCAGCCCGCTACCTCCGCTCAGCCCGAGGCGTCCACTCAGCCGGGAACTTCAGACCAGCCCGAGGCACCCGAGCAAGCGGCGGGAACCCCCGCCACCGACCAGGCCACGGCACAGCCCAGCACCACCGGTCAGCCCGACGCCCACCCCGGCACTGCGGGCCACCCTGAAGCATCGGCTCAGCCCGAAATCACGGCCCAGCCTGAGATCGCGGCCCAGTCCGAAGGAGCACCCGAGTCCGAGGCAGCAGCCCAGTCCGAGGCATCGGCCCAACTCGGGGCAGCAGCCCAGCACGGCGTCACAGCCCGGCCCGATGCTGCCGCTCAGCCCAGCACGGCGGCCCAGCCCGGTACTGCCGCTCAGCCCAGCGCTGCGGCCCAGCCCAGCACTGTGAACCAGCCTGGCACTGCTGCTCAGCCCAGCGCTGCGAACCAGCCCAGCACTGCGGCCCAGCCCGAAACACCGGAACACGCCGAAGCATCCACTCCCGACCAGTCCACAGCGCAGCCCAACACCCCCGGTCACCCCGAGGCGTCCGCTCAGCCCGAGCCATCAGGCGCCCCCACCGCTTCGGCCCAGCCCGACACACTGGAACAGCCCGCGATCCGGGAGGA
>NZ_LIRL01000837.1 GCF_001419795.1 Streptomyces niveiscabiei | reverse complement strand
GGGAAGTTCCTTAGGGGAAGCGGGGGTTGGAGGCAAGAGGGTGGGGGTGTGATGGGTGTCACCGGGATTGTTTCCCGGAGTGGGGTTCTTACCCGTCTCCTACAAGGGGTCAATTTAATATGTGCAATTGCACCGGTCCGGGGGACTCCGTACGGGGCGATGCGACAGAGCCGCTCAGGGGGCGCGAGGGCGCACAAAAAAGATCGCGCTGGACTCGGCGGAGCCCAGCGCGATCGACGACACACCCGTGAGGGTCAGGGGCCTGTTGGGGCAGGGCCCGCGCCGTGTGGAGCTGTGATGCGGTGAAACGGTGTTACGGCAAAGCGGTCATGCGGTGAAACAGATGGACATCACGGCTGATGGGGGGACCGCCGCGATGCCCGCTCAGTCGGCGGTCAGGCTTCGCTGCGCTGCTGCGGAATCCCCGCAAGCAGTGCGCGAACCTCGGCCTCGCGGTAGCGACGGTGCCCGCCGAGCGTACGGATGGACGTGAGCTTCCCGGCCTTCGCCCACCGCGTGACCGTCTTGGGGTCGACGCGGAACATGGTGGCGACCTCAGCCGGGGTCAGCAGCGGCTCAGCATCAGGGGTGCGAGCGGTCATGAGCGGCCTCCTCGGGAGAACCGAACCTTCTCGGTTCTTTCCTCTAAATTCTGCACCTTGACCCGCGTTGCCCGAAATGGGCGGACGAGGGTCGAGTCGGTTATAGGACGAACGGCTTGTCCTCGGCACTACAACTACACCATCTGTCCAGCCGCGTCGGCCAAACCGATGGAATTGCCCTCCCAGGTAGTCATCAGCCGCGGAAGCCGATGGACCATGCCATAGCGGACAGTCACACCACTGTGACGATCAGTCACGGCGGCGATCAGGAGTCACAAGACCCCCCAAAGCATGTAATGCTGAGACAGAGCCTCCCCCAGGCTCCTTGTCCTATTTTGGCACGAGGAGCGGCAAGGGATGCAAGGGCCAGTTACGTGCGGTCTGTCACGCTTGACACAAAAGCCCGGATCGGGACCAACGTCCCGTCAGTTTCCGAACCTCAGGACGAAGTACGGCAGACCGTACGCTGTTCGACAACGTTCGAGCCGTGACCTACGTCACTTTTGATGACGGATCAGTTACTTGCAACATCCTTTTAACCGACCGGTCAGTTAGCGGACCGCAGGTCACGCACCGCGCGCCACCGCTCGACGAGCCGCCCGTACGCCTCTCCGGCGGCCTCCCCGTCCCCGCGCCTGAGCGCCTCGATCCCCTCGGCGACGTCCGCGGCGGAGTGGTCGACCTCCAGATCCCCGGCGGCCAGGACGTGCACGAGCCCCCCGTAGTCGACCTCGACGAGCGAGCGCGGGTGGAACTCCTCCAGCCAGCGCCCGACGTCCACGAGCCCGTCGATCAGCGGCCCCTCGTCGATCGCGTCCTTGAGCGCGCGAAGCCCCCGCGCGACCCGGCGCCTGGCCTGCACCATCGGCGTGCGGTAGCGCAGGGTGGGCGGCTCGTCGGCGGTGCCCTTGTCGTAGCGCCGCTCCTCGTCGGAGACCAGCAGGAACCAGTTCAGCGGCACCTGCCAGGTCGCCGTACGGATCCAGGGCCGGGCGTCCGGGTTGCGTTCGCGCCAGCGGTCGTGGTCCTGGGCCGCCTGGAGCCGGACGACCTCGGGGACGGCCGCGTCGACGACCGGCCGCGGGAGGTGCTCTTCGAGTTCGGCGAGGGCCTGCCAGCCGCGCAGCCGGGTCCGCCAGGGGCACACGCACAGCACGCCGTTCGCCTCGATGACGAACGCGTCGGTGCTCTCGCGCACCGGCACCGCGACCGGCGGGGTGGGCAGCAGGTCGGCGAGCGAGCGGCGCAGTTCGTCCTGGTACGAGGGCTTGTGCGGGCGGCGGGCGTAGCGCGCCCAGTGCTCGCGCTCCGGCTCGGGGAAGGCGGCCAGGGGCTCGTACACGCGCAGGTAGGCCGCGTACGGGACGGTCACCGAGGACACCTTGGGCACGCCTGCTCCCTCCCCAGCCGGCCGATCGGAAAACCTCCCGGAACCGGTCACGAATGAACCCGAAAGTCGTGCAAATCGTCGCACGTGCGTACTCCGCGCGGAGGTGATCCCCCGCACAGCGCATCCGGTGGCCGGAAAAGCTCTACGCTCGTGCCGACAGGCCCCGCCACCTGTACGGGGCCGAGCCCCAACCGCCGCTAGTTACCTGGGAGTCACTACCGTGACCGACGTATCCAACGGCGTCCTGCACACCCTGTTCCACTCCGATCAGGGTGGCCATGAGCAAGTCGTGCTCTGCCAGGACCGCAAGACCGGCCTCAAGGCCGTCATCGCACTGCACTCCACCGCGCTGGGCCCCGGGCTCGGCGGGACCCGGTTCTATCCGTACGCCTCCGAGGAGGCGGCCGTCGCCGACGCGCTGAACCTCGCGCGCGGGATGTCGTACAAGAACGCCATGGCCGGTCTCGACCACGGCGGCGGGAAGGCCGTCATCATCGGCGACCCGCTGCGCGACAAGACCGAGGAACTCCTGCTCGCCTACGGCCGGTTCGTGGCCTCGCTCGGCGGGCGGTACGTGACGGCGTGCGATGTCGGCACGTACGTCGCGGACATGGACGTCGTCGCGCGCGAGTGCCGCTGGACGACCGGGCGTTCACCCGAGAACGGCGGCGCCGGTGACTCCTCGATCCTCACGGCGTTCGGGGTGTACCAGGGGATGCGCGCCTCCGCCGAGCACCTGTGGGGCGACCCGTCGCTGGCCGGCCGCCGCGTCGGCATCGCCGGGGTCGGCAAGGTCGGCCACCACCTCGTCGGCCACCTCCTGGAGGAGGGCGCCGAGGTCGTGATCACGGACGTCCGCGCCGACGCCGTACGCCAGGTCCTCGACCGGCATCCGTCGGTGCGGGCCGTCGAGGACACCGGGGCGCTGATCCGCGTGGAGGGGCTCGACGTGTACGCGCCCTGCGCGCTGGGCGGGGCGCTGGACGACGAGTCGGTGCCGGTGCTGACCGCGCGCGTGGTGTGCGGCGCCGCCAACAACCAGCTCGCCCACCCCGGCGTCGAGAAGGACCTCGCCGACCGGGGCATCCTCTACGCGCCCGACTACGTCGTGAACGCGGGCGGGGTCATCCAGGTCGCCGACGAGCTGCACGGGTTCGACTTCGAGCGGTGCAAGGCGAAGGCGGCCGGCATCTACGACACGACGCTCGCCATATTCGCACGTGCGAAGTCGGATGGGATTCCGCCGGCCGCGGCGGCCGACCGGATCGCCGAGCAGCGGATGCACGAGGGGGCTCTCGCGCGGGGGTGGTGAACGCCCCGTAGAGCTTGGTCGCGGTACCGCCGGGGGGAAAGTTGGAGAGAACTCTCACTCTTCCCGGCGGGTCGGCCGCCAATAAGTGGTTAAAATCGCCACTGACCAGCCAGGACGGCATGTCTCACCGAGGCCGGGCGCACGCGCCCGCCACGGGCGACGTACCGTATGGGTGCGGGCTCAGGTACCGTGGGAGCCCTACGGACGGCCTCTCCACGGAGAGTCCGTTCTGGATCATGAACGCGTGTCAAGACTCTGGGGCCGTCGAGCCCCGTCGTTGAGGGGGTCGAGCCATGGGGCGCGGCCGGGCCAAGGCCAAGCAAGCGAAGGTCGCCCGCCAGCTGAAGTACAACAGCGGCGGGACGGATCTCTCACGCCTGGCCGAAGAGCTGGGCGCATCGCCATCGAGTATTCCGCCGAACGCTGAGCCGTTCGAGGACGACGACGATGACGATGGGCAGGATGACCCGTACGCACGGTACGCCGAGCTGTACGGGGACGATGACGACGACGATGAGTCGCCGTCGTCCCAACACCAACATCGTCGTGGCGCGTAGGCGTTAGCTTCTGCCGTCGGCGGTTTGGCCGCACCCGACCCGGTCCGGGGATCATCGGACCGGGTTTTGTGCTGCCGTTTTTGGGCCGTCCTTCGGGTGCGGGTTCGCTGTGGCTTGTCGCGCCCGCGCGGCGGAGCCGCATATCGATACAGCCCCGCGCCCCTAAAAGACTTCAGCTCGCGTAGTCGCCTACCAACTCCGCGCCTGTCGTGTGCGTGCCACGTGCCTCGATCTCGCCTGCCACCCATGCCTCCACTCCCCTGTCCGCCAGGGTCGTCAGGGCCACGTCGGTCGATTCCTCGGGGACGATGGCGATCATGCCTACGCCCATGTTGAGGGTCTTCTCCAGTTCCAGGCGGTCGACCTTGCCGGTTCGGCCGACGAGGTCGAAGATCGGGGCCGGGGTCCAGGTGGAGCGGTCGACCACCGCGTGGAGGGTGTCCGGGATCACGCGGGCCAGGTTGGCCGCGAGGCCGCCTCCTGTGACGTGGGAGTAGGCGTGGACGTCCGTCGTGCGGGTGAGCGCCAGGCAGTCCAGGGAGTAGATCTTGGTGGGCTCCAGGAGCTCTTCGCCGAGCGTGCGGCCGAGGTCGGCGATCTCGGACTCCAGGGCGAGGTTCGCCTGGTCCAGGAGGACGTGGCGGACCAGGGAGTAGCCGTTGGAGTGGAGGCCGGACGCGGCCATCGCGATGACCGTGTCGCCCTCGCGGATGCGCTCCGCGCCGAGCAGGCGGTCGGCCTCCACGACGCCGGTGCCCGCGCCGGCGACGTCGAAGTCGTCCGGGCCCAGGAGCCCGGGGTGTTCGGCGGTCTCGCCGCCGACCAGGGCGCAGCCGGCCAGGACGCAGCCCTCCGCGATGCCCTTGACGATCGCGGCGACACGCTCGGGGTGGACCTTGCCGACGCAGATGTAGTCGGTCATGAAGAGCGGCTCGGCGCCGCACACCACGATGTCGTCCATGACCATCGCGACCAGGTCGTGGCCGATCGTGTCGTACACGCCGAGGCGGCGGGCGATGTCGACCTTCGTGCCGACGCCGTCCGTGGCGGAGGCGAGGAGGGGACGGTCGTACCCCTTGAGGGCGGAGGCGTCGAAGAGGCCGGCGAAGCCGCCGAGGCCGCCGAGGACCTCGGGGCGCTGCGTCTTCTTCACCCACTCCTTCATGAGTTCGACGGCGCGGTCGCCCGCCTCGATGTCGACGCCGGCCGCGGCGTAGCTGGCACCGGTGCTCTCAGACATGGTGTGACTTTCGTTTCGTCCTGCGGAGGCTTACGGCCGCGGGGGTTACGGACGACGGATCGCGTCGACGGCAGCCGGGGCGGCCGTGCCTGCCGCCAGCTCGGTCTCCAGGAGCTGCTTGCCGAGCAGTTCGGGGTCCGGGAGCTCCATCGGGTACTCGCCGTCGAAGCAGGCGCGGCAGAGGTTCGGCTTGGCGATGGTGGTCGCCTCGATCATGCCGTCGATGGAGATGTACGCCAGGGAGTCGGCGCCGAGGCTGGTGCCGATCTCGTCGACGGTCATGCCGTTGGCGATGAGTTCGGCGCGGGTCGCGAAGTCGATGCCGAAGAAGCAGGGCCACTTGACCGGCGGGGAGGAGATCCGGATGTGGACCTCGGCGGCGCCGGCCTCGCGGAGCATCCGGACCAGGGCGCGCTGGGTGTTGCCGCGGACGATCGAGTCGTCGACGACGACCAGCCGCTTGCCCTTGATGACGTCCTTGAGGGGGTTCAGCTTGAGGCGGATGCCGAGCTGCCGGATGGTCTGCGAGGGCTGGATGAAGGTCCGGCCGACGTACGCGTTCTTGACGAGGCCGTTGCCGAAGGGGATGCCGGACGCCTCCGCGTACCCGATCGCGGCGGGGGTGCCGGACTCCGGGGTCGCTATGACGAGATCGGCCTCGACGGGGGCTTCCTTCGCCAGTTTCCGGCCCATCTCGACGCGGGACGCGTAGACGTTCCGGCCGGCGATGTCGGTGTCGGGGCGCGCGAGGTAGACGTACTCGAAGACGCAGCCCTTGGGCTTCGCATCCGCGAATCGGGAGGTGCGCAGGCCGTTCTCGTCGATCGCGATGAACTCGCCGGGTTCGATCTCGCGGACGAAGCTCGCGCCGCAGATGTCGAGGGCGGCGGACTCCGAGGCGACGACCCAGCCGCGCTCCAGGCGGCCCAGGACCAGCGGGCGGATGCCCTGCGGGTCGCGGGCGGCGTACAGCGTCTGCTGGTCCATGAAGACGAGGCTGAAGGCGCCGCGGACCTTCGGGAGCACCGCGTGCGCGGCCTCCTCGATGGTCAGGGGGGTGCCCTCGTCGTCCACCTGGGCGGCCAGGAGGGCCGTCAGCAGGTCGGTGTCGTTGGTGGCGGCGACGCGGGGGGTCCGGCCGCCTTCCTTCTTGGGCAGGTCGGCGACCATCTCCGCGAGCTGCGCGGTGTTGACGAGGTTGCCGTTGTGGCCGAGCGCGATCGAGCCGTGCGCGGTGGCGCGGAACGTCGGCTGGGCGTTCTCCCAGGTGGAGGCGCCTGTCGTCGAGTAGCGGGCGTGACCGACCGCGATATGGCCCTGGAGCGAGCCGAGAGAGGTCTCGTCGAAGACCTGGGAGACGAGCCCCATGTCCTTGAAGACGAGGATCTGGGAGCCGTTGCTGACCGCGATTCCCGCGGATTCCTGGCCCCGATGCTGGAGGGCGTACAGCCCGAAGTAAGTGAGCTTGGCGACCTCTTCGCCGGGAGCCCAGACCCCGAAGACGCCGCAGGCGTCCTGGGGACCCTTCTCACCGGGGAGCAGATCATGACTGAGTCGACCGTCACCACGTGGCACGGCTCCGAGTGTAGGCGAGGCCGAGCACTGGTCCGAATTGGGGATACCGGTCAGTAGTCTCCGGAGTTTGTGTTTCCGCTGGTCAGCGGGGTGTTATCCGGATCGGTCGGGGTGGTTTGGCGTACCGGTGAGTGAGGTGTCGCACATCATTCGGGACTTTGTGGCTTACGCCATCACGGGGAGGTAGGGGGTGAGGTCGGCTCGTTCGCCGCTGGCCGTGAGAGTGGCCTCACTGATGGCGTCCTCCCAGGTCAGGCGGCCTGTCGCCAGTCTGATCCAGGTCAGCGGGTCCGTCTCCACGACGTTCGGCGGGGTGCCCCTCGTGTGCCTCGGGCCCTCGACCGCCTGCACCACCGCGAACGGGGGGACCCGGACCTCCGTCGAGCCGCCGGGGGCCTTTGCCGCGAGGGCGTCCGCGAGGAGGCGGGTGGCTGCGGCCAGGGCCTGCCGGTCGTACGGGACGTCTGTGGCCGAGAGCGCGTCGTTGAGGTCGTCCGTGTGGACGATCAGCTCCACGGTGCGGGTGACCAGGTACTCCGCCAGCGGCATCGCGCCGGCGTTCGTCTGGATCAGCCGGGTGCCGGGGTGGGTGTCGAGCTGCTCGGCGAGCGTCCTTGCCGTCGCCGCGAGGTCGGTACGGCCGGCTTCCGCCAACTTCCGCGTGAACCCGTCAATGGCCACAGCATTCCCCGCCGTCGCGAACGGCCAGTCCAAGAGGGTCGCCTCCTGCTTGCCCGGCTCCGGGAGATCCAGGGCCCGGCCCACCGCGGTCACCGCCATGCCGATGTGCGCGACCAGCTCCCGCACGGTCCAGCCATCCAGCCTCGTGGGGCGGGCCAGGTCGGGTTCCGAGAGGTCCCGCACAGCGGCGTCGAGGTGCGCCAGCTGGGCGAGGACCGCGGTTCGGGTCTTGGCGGGGTCGTAGGCGCGGGGGCGTTTTTTGGCGGGGGGCATGGGCGGGAGCCTATGCGG
>NZ_LIRL01000836.1 GCF_001419795.1 Streptomyces niveiscabiei | reverse complement strand
CTCCCTGCACGCTAAGCCCCCACCCCCGCCCCGGCCATCCGAGCGGCTCAGATACCGGGCCGGTACCTGATCGGATGGTCCGCCGGGACCTCCACCAGCACGATCGGCGTCCCGTCGGGATCCGCGATCCACATCTCGATCAGCCCCCACGGCTCCTTCACCGGCTCCCGCACGATCGCGACCCCCTTCGCGGCCAGCTCGTCACGCGCCGCCGACGCGTCCGGGACCTGGAGCCACAGCCGCGTCTCGGGGTCCCGGGGCGCGTCCGTACGCCCCGCGATCTCCAGGAACCCGCCGCCGAGGAAGTACACCGTCCCCCGCTCCGGCCCGGTGCCGAACTCGCGGTAGACGCCGAGGCCGAGCTGTTCGCCGTAGAAGCGGCGGGCGCGCTCGGGGTCGGCGGGGTGGAGGAGGATCCGGCTGCTCAGTACATGCACCATGCATCCGGAGCCTACGGGAGAGTTAGGCTCTGCGAGGCTCCAGGACCGGGAGAACCCGCAGGTCCTGGCCGAGAGCCGAGACCTGATGTCCGAGAACCGGACCCGAGATCCGGGACCCAGGGCCGGACCCCGCAGCCCTCTCGCCCTCCGCAGCCCTCTTCGCGCCCCAGAACGGAACCCCCATGCACACCCCCGACACGCACACCCCCGACACCGACCTCACCTACCGCGACGCGACCGACGCCGACGTCGAAGCCCTCGTCACCCTCGTCGAGTCCGCGTACCGGGGCGACACGAGCCGCACCGGCTGGACCACCGAGGCGGACCTCCTCGACGGCCGGCGCACGGACCCCGAAGGCGTACGGGAGGTCATCGCGAAACCGGACGGCCGGCTCCTGATCGTCGAGCGCGCCGGCACGGTCGTAGCCTGCTGCCAGCTCGAACACCGGGGCACGCACGCCTACTTCGGCATGTTCGCGGTGAGCCCGGCGCTCCAGGGCGAGGGCCTCGGCAAGCGGATCATCGCGGAGGCGGAGCGGCAGGCGCGCGAGAGCTGGGACGTGACCGAGATGCACATGACGGTGATCTCGGTACGGGAGGAGCTGATCGCCTGGTACGAGCGGCGCGGCTACCGGCGTACCGGCCGTACGACTCCCTTCCCGTACGGCGACGAACGCTTCGGCATCCCGCGCCGCACCGGCCTGGAGTTCGAGCTGCTGGTCAAAACCTTGGGCTGATCGAGACCCTGAACGATTCGATCAGCCGTCCGGCCGCTCAACTTCCCTTGATCTCCGGGTAGTCCGTCGTCACCCCGTCCAACTCGAAGGCCCGCGCGAGCCGTAGCTGATCCTGCGTGTTCACGACCCACGCGAGGACCCGCAGATCGTGCTTGCGGGCGTGCTCGACCGTCTCCAGCGTGAGGCGGCGGATGTTGAGGCACAGTGTGCGCGCTCCCACGTCCACCGCGCGGTCGGCGATGTCGGCGCCGTAGCGCCCGCCGATCAGCGCGGTCCGCACGCCCGGCACGAGCCGGGTGATCTCGGCGAGTGCCTGGTCGTGGAAGGACGACACCTCGACCCGCTCCACGAGCTCCCGCTTGAGCATGACCTCGGCGAGGGCCTGGGCCGCCTGTGTGTCCTTGATCTCCGCCTGGATCGGCGCGGTGACCACGTCGAGGACCTCCTCGAAGGTCGGGACGCGCTCCCCGCGCCCCGCGTCCAGCGCCCGCAGCTCCTGGAGGGAGTACGCGGAGATCGGCCCGCTGCCGTCGGTCGTCCGGTCCACGTCGGCGTCGTGCATCACCACCAGCGCGCCGTCCGAGCTGAGGTGGAGGTCGAGCTCGATCCCGTCGAGGCCGGACTCCTGCGCCGCCACGAACGACCGCAGCGTGTTCTCGGGTTCGACCCCCATCACCCCGCGATGCCCCATCGTCACAAACTCCAAGGCCCGTCTCGCTCTCCGTCGACGCCAGTTCGCTTGGCAGCCTAGGCCCTGGGACGCCTTCCCCGCCGCCGTGCCCCGGAGCGCGACGGCGCGCGGGAGGGATCAGTGCGCCCGCGCGAACCACCCGTGGTTGGCATGTACGGCAGGAAAAAATGCGGTGACCATGAAGGTGCGCAGGATAATTTCCCGAGGTCCTTCTTGCTCACGGAAACCCCCTATGCATACGGTGTCCATACGCGAGGTTCTCCCGTGGAGGATGGGACATGACGGAAATTCTTGAGCGGGCGACGGCGGGGGAGGGGCTCCCTCCCGAGGTCAGGGTGGTCGAACAGGCCGCGTGGCCGGTTCTGAAGGCCGCCGTGGAGCGCATCCGCCCCTGGCAGGCGGCGAACGGCTCGATCGACTTCGACGCCGACGGCGCCCCCACGCACGCGCAGGCGGAAGCCGCCGTGCGCGAGGTGGTCGAGGCGGTCGGCGAGCTGTCCCCGCTGCTGCCGCACGACGCGGCCTACCACCGCGCGCTGGTCGCCGACCTCACCGCCTGGTCCGAGGGCGGCTTCCCGGTCCCCGACTTCCTGGACTCGCTGCTCGCCTTCCAGCCCGCCGCCGACCGGCGCGACGGCCTCCAGCACCTCGTCGTGTTCCCGATGTACACGCAGAACGGCAACCCGGACCGCAACCTCGAAGCGCTCGTCCTGCGCATGGTGTGGCCCGACTGGCTGGCCGAGCTGGAGCGCACCCGGTACGACAACCCGCTCTTCTGCGGCATCACCTTCGAGGACTTCACCCCCGGCTACGACACCAACTCGGCCGTCCTGTTCCCGGAGACCATCGCCGTCCGCGAGGCGCCGGAACGTTTCTCCTGGGGTGGGATCTTCTGCGACCGCGAGGCCGCCCGCTTCCGCCGGGTCACCGAGTCCGCCGTATCCATCCTCGGCATCGACCTCCCCGAGGACGTCGCCGCGATGGTCCACGACCAGAAGCGGTGCGAGGAGGCGTTCGTCCTGTGGGACATGGTCCACGACCGTACCCACAGCCACGGCGACCTGCCCTTCGACCCGTTCATGATCAAGCAGCGCCAGCCGTTCTGGATGTACGGCCTCGAAGAACTCCGCTGCGACCTCACCGCCTTCAAGGAGGCCGTGAAGCTCCAGGCGGACGGCGTCCCGCAGGCGCGCGACGTGCAGTACGCGGTCCTCTTCGACCGCATGTTCCGCTTCCCCGTGACGGGCGACCGCGTCCGCAACTACGACGGCCTCGGCGGCCAGCTCCTCTTCGCCTACCTGCACCGCAACGACGTCGTCCGCTGGACCGACAACAAGCTGCACATCGACTGGGAGCGCGCCCCCAAGGTCACCAACGACCTGTGCGCCGAGATCGAGAAGCTCTACAAGGACGGCATCGACCGCCCCAAGCTCGTCCACTGGTTCGCCGGGTACGACCTGGTCGCCCGGTATCTCTCCCCGCACCCGGCCTCCAAGTGGGCCAAGGGGCCGGACGCCCTCGACCTCTCCCAGCCGCCCCGCAAGCTGGTGGACGACGTGCTGCCGGACGAGTTTCCGCTGAGCATGTTCTACGAGGCCCTGGCGAAGAAGCTGAGGAATGTGATCGCCTCGGCGAAGGGGATCACGGCCGACAGCGTGGAGCGCGCTGCGGCGTGAGGACGGCCCCGTAGCGTCGGACGGGTCCGTATCGACGATACGGACCCGTCCGACGTCGGGCAGACAGCAAGAGCGACAAGAGCGAGGCGAGGAACATGACCAACGGCGCGCTGAGCGGTGCGGTGATCGCGGTCGCCGGAGCGGGCGGACCGGCAGGCCGGGCGACGCTGATCCGGCTGGCCGAGGCGGGGGCGACCGTCGTCGGCGCCGACAACGACCCCGAGCGGCTCGCGGCGGCCGTCGACGCGGCCCGGTACGCGGCGGGCGGCGCGACCGTCACCGGCGAACCCGTCGACCTGCTGGACCTGGACTCCACGCGCGCGTGGGCCGACCGCACGGAGAAGGAGTTCGGCCGCCTCGACGGCCTCGTCCACCTCGTCGGCGGCTGGCGCGGCAGCGAGACCTTCACCAAGACCAGCCTCGACGACTGGGACTTCCTGGAGCTGCTGCTCATCCGCACCGTCCAGCACACCTCCCTCGCCTTCCACGAGGCCCTCCAGCGCAGCGACCGCGGCCGGTACGTCCTGATCAGCGCGGCCGGCGCGAGCGCGCCCACGGCGGGCAACGCCGCGTACGCCGCCGGCAAGGCCGCCGCCGAGGCGTGGACCCTCGCCCTCGCCGACTACTTCCGCAAGGCCGGCGGCGCGGGCGGCCCCACTTCCGCCGCCGCGATCCTCGTCGTCAAGGCCCTCGTGCACGACGCGATGCGCGCCGATCGGCCCAACGCCAAGTTCGCGGGCTTCACCGACGTCAAGGAACTCGCCGAGGCCATCACCGGCGTCTGGGACAAGACCGCCGCCGAAGTGAACGGACAGCGCCTGTGGCTCACCGAGCAGCCGTGAACCCCCCGAAGACCGACGCCCGCCGCCATCACGACCCCGAGGTCCGGGGCTTCGCCAGCGACAACTACGCGGGCGCGCACCCCGAGGTGATGGCCGCCCTCGCCCTCGCCAACGGCGGCCACCAGGTCGCCTACGGCGAGGACGACTACACCGAGCACCTCCAGAGCATCGTCCGCAGCCACTTCGGGCCCACCGCCGAGGCGTTCCCCGTCTTCAACGGCACCGGCGCCAACGTCGTCGCCCTCCAGGCGGTCACCGACCGCTGGGGCGCCGTGATCTGCGCGGAGAGCGCCCACATCAACGTCGACGAGGGCGGCGCACCCGAGCGCATGGGCGGGCTCAAGCTGCTCACCGTCCCCACGCCCGACGGCAAGCTCACGCCCGAGCTGATCGACCGGCAGGCGTACGGCTGGGACGACGAGCACCGCGCGATGCCGCAGGTCGTCTCGATCACCCAGTCCACCGAACTCGGCACCCTCTACACGCCGGACGAGATCCGCGCGATCTGCGACCACGCGCACGCGCGCGGGATGCGCGTCCACCTCGACGGGTCCCGGATAGCCAACGCGGCGGCCTCGCTCGACGTACCCATGCGGACGTTCACCAACGCCGTCGGCGTCGACATCCTGTCGCTGGGCGGCACGAAGAACGGCGCGCTGTTCGGTGAGGCGGTCGTCGTGATCAACCAGGACGCCGTGCGGCAGATGAAGCACCTGCGCAAGCTGTCCATGCAGCTCGCCTCCAAGATGCGGTTCGTGTCCGTGCAGCTGGAGGCGCTGCTCGCCAAGGACCTCTGGCTGCGCAACGCCCGGCACGCCAACGAGATGGCCCAGCGGCTCGCCGAGGGCGTCCGCGCGGTGCACGGCGTCGAGATCCTCTACCCCGTCCAGGCCAACGGCGTCTTCGCGCGCCTGCCGCACGACGTGAGCGTCCGCCTCCAGGAGCGGTTCCGGTTCTACTTCTGGGACGAGGCGGCCGGGGTCGTGCGGTGGATGTGCTCCTTCGACACGCGCGAGGACGACGTGGACGCGTTCCTGGCGGCGCTGAAGGAGGAGATGGCGAGGTAGGCATGCATAATTATACGTCATACCGTAAATGAATTGACGACCGGCTGGTCGTATTCCTATGCTCGGCGGGCATGGAGCTGATCCAGAACACCCCCGACCTCTCCGCATACCTGGCGGCCGACGAGGTCATCGACCACCACCATCCCGTCGTACGGCAGACCGCCGCCCGGCTCGCCGCGGACGTACCCGACTCGTATGCCTATGCAGAGGCCGCGTTCGTGTACGTCCGTGACGAGATCCCCCACTCCCAGGACGCCCAGGATCCCCGCGTCACCTGGCGCGCCTCCGACGTCCTGCACCAGCGCACCGGCATCTGCTACGCCAAGGCCCACGCCCTCGCCGCCCTCCTGCGCGCCGAGGACATCCCCACGGCCCTCTGCTACCTGGGCGTTCACCCCGGCCTTGTTCCCGCGCGGGTCCTGGCGGTGCCAGGCGCCGTTGAAGCGGACGGCGACGAGGCCGTGGACGACGTGGCCGGGGCCGTCGTCGGTGCGCAGGAGCTGGTAGCAGAGGGCCGTGGGGATGTCCTCGGCGCGCAGGAGGGG
>NZ_LIRL01000835.1 GCF_001419795.1 Streptomyces niveiscabiei | reverse complement strand
GGCGGGGAGGGCGCCGGGGGCCCTCACGTCCGTACGGCGCCGGGCCCCTCACGTCCGTACACAGTCGCGACGAAATCCCCACCCGCGTAAACCTCCCGCGCACTTCCCGCGACCCCGGTTCGTACCGGCGTTCGCAGGGGCACGCGTCGGATGCGAGGTGGCTCTCATACGGCGTCGCGGGAGGACCCCCTGCCTTTAGACTCCCTCGCGTGACACCCCGCGGAGCCGTTGGCAAGATGGCCCGAGCGGTAGGCAAGGTGCGGTGACAGGGAGGAAGCGTCTCGTGAGCAGCAGGCCATCCCGAGGCGCTGCTCGCCTCGCGGCGATACTGGACGCCTTGCCGGACGCGTTGGTGCTGGTCAACGCCAACGGGACGGTTGTGAACGCGAACACGATCGCGTTGGAGGCGTTCGAGACGCCGGGGACCGCGCTCGTGGGTCGGGGGCTGCTGGACCTGCTGCCGGAGTTCGACTCGAAGCTGATCCCCGGGTCGATGCGCAGGCCCGATCACATCGATCCGCGCGGGCGGACCAAGCCGGCCCGCATGATCGCCCGCCGTACGGACGGCGTCGAGTTCCCGGTCGAGGTCACGAGCGCGAACCTGGAGAACGGCCAGCAGGCGTACGACGGATACGGCTACTCCCCGGACGAACTGCTGATGCTGGTCGTACGCGACCTGTCCGGCACGGTGGACACGGAAGCGGAGCTGGCCCGCTCGCAGCGGCAGACGGAGATGATCCTGCGGGCGGCGTCGGAGGGCGTCGTGGGGACGGACACGGACGGCCGGATCGTCCTCGTCAACCCCGCCGCCGCGCAGATACTGGGGTACCGGGCCAGTGACCTGGGCGGCAAGGAGCTGCACACCCTCGTCCTGCACTCCCGTCCGGACGGCTCCCCCTTCCCGTACGACGAGTCGCCGCTCGCCGACACCCTGCGCTCGGGGCGCAAGCACCGCGTCCGCGGCCAGGTGCTGTTCGCGAAGAACGGCGACAAGGTCTCGGTGGACCTGACGACGGCGCCGGTACGGGACGGGGACCAGCTGGTCGGCGCGGTGATGACGTTCACCGACCGGCGCCCGTACGACGCGCTCGCGAAGGAGAAGGAGGCCGTCGAGGCCGCCCACGCGGAGGAACTGGAGCGGCTCGGCGAGGAGCACGCCTCCGACCTGACCGCGCTGCGCCAGCAGCACGTCGCGGAGATCGAGGAACTCACCGAGCAGCACGCGGAGGAGATCGCGGCGGGCGAGGACCGGTACGCCGCGCTCGGCGAGCGCGAGAAGGACCGGTACGAGGCTCTCGCGGGCCGGCACGAGCAGTTGCTGACCCTCCTCGGCCGCTCCCTGCGCGGCCCCCTCGACGAGCTGCGCCGCGAACTCGCGACCCTCGCGGCCGACGACGCCGGGCAGCTGTGGCCCGAGGCGAACCAGGTCCTGCACCACCTCTCCGCCGGGTACTCCCGCATCACGACCCTCATCGACAACGTCCTCGGCTACCAGCTCCTCGACACGGGCGAGGCGCAGGTCAGCCGTACGAAGGTGATGCTGGACGCGGTCGTCGCGTCCGGGGTCGACGGCGCGGTCGAGCTGATCGGTCCTGGGCGGGTGCAGTTCGCCGTCCACGCGCCGCCGATCGAGGCCGAGGTCGACGCGCGTCTCCTCGCGACGGCGCTGGCGCACCTCGTCGCGGACGTCGCGGGGGTCGACGCGACCGGCAACGCGCCGGTGTCGGCCGGTGGGTACATGGACAACACGGTCGTCGTGGCCGCCGCCCAGCGCGGGGAGGTCGTCCGGATCGAGGTCCGGGGGCCCTACGGCGGCGGGGACCCCGTGCACGAGCCGATCGTGCGGGGGATCGTGCGGGCGCACGGCGGGGTGCTCCAGACCGTCGAGGTACCGGGGATGAGCGGGAGCGCGTACGTCCTGGAGGTGCCGCTCGGGGGTGGCGCCGGGGTCGTTCCCGCTGTCCCTGTGGAGACGGCCGCTGCCGAGGCGCCCGTGGCGGACGATGCCGGACATCGGCGGGCTCGGCGCAGCTCTGTGGACGCGTTCCTGGAAGGCGACGACGGTGAGGGCGCCGTTCCGCCCACCGGGCGCCGGCGTCGGGGGCGGCCCGCCGCCGAGGCGGACGAGGTCGCTGTCGAGGCGGGCGGCGAGGGGTCCGGGCGACGGCGGGGGCGGCCTGCGCTCGCCGGGGGGCCTGCCCTTGCCGGGGGCGACGGGGTCGCCGAG
>NZ_LIRL01000834.1 GCF_001419795.1 Streptomyces niveiscabiei | reverse complement strand
CCCGAGGAGCTGGCGGAACTGCTGCTCGAACTCGTCTGAGACCGGCTGAGGAGACCAAGATGACCACCAAGCCGTGGGTATGTGAGACGTGCGGGAACCACGCCTACACCGAGGGGGACACGCCTCCCGACGACTGCGTGATCTGCGAGGACGACCGCCAGTGGGTCCCCGCCGGCGGCCAGCGCTGGACCACCCTCGACGCGATGGCGGCCGGCGGCTACCACTCCGTGGTGCGCGAGGTGGAGCCCGGCCTCCTGGGGGTCGGCGCCGAGCCGATGATCGGCATCGGCCAGCGCGGGCTGGTCCTGCGCACCGACGCGGGCAACATCATGTGGGACCCCTCGCCGTACCTCGACGAGGCCGCCGTCGACGCCGTCCGGCAGGCCGGCGGGCTCAGCGTCGTCACCGCGAGCCACCCGCACTTCTACGGCGCGATCGTCGAGTGGGCCCGGATCTTCGGCGCGCAGATTCTGCTGCCCGAGGTGGACATCCACTGGCTCGGGCGCCCCGACTCGGCCGAGGACCTCGTGCGCACCTGGTCGGACGAGGTCCCGCTGGCCGACGGCGTGACCCTGATCCAGTGCGGCGGCCACTTCCCCGGCAGCGCCGTCCTGCACTGGGCGCAGGGCGCCGACGGCCTCGGGGTCCTGCTGACCGGCGACACCATCAACATCTCCCCCGGCGAGGACCGGGTGGCGTTCCTCTACAGCGCCCCCAACCGCCTCCCGCTGCCCGAACGCGGCGTGCACGGCGTCGTCGAGGCCGTCCAGCCGTACTCCTACGACCGCATGTACGCCCACTGGTGGGCCCCGGCGATCCGCCGGGACGCCCAGCGGATCCTCAAGGAGTCGACCGACCACTACCTGAAGTTCGTCCGGGGCGACGCGCCGGAGTGGCTCACCGAGGGCCACCACCACGGCCACGGCCACACCCACTGACACGGCGCGGCCACGTCCCCGGAAGGGCGTGGCCGCGCCGCGTCGTCGGTCAGCGCCCGGCCAGGGAGCCGAGCCGCTCCACCGCCTCCGTCAGCACGCCGGTCTTCTTGCAGAACGCGAACCGGACCAGGCCCCGGGCCTCCGCGCCGGGGTCCCGGTAGAACACCTGGTTGGGGATGGCCGCCACCCCGCACAGCCGGGGCAGCTCCCGGCAGAACTCCAGCCCGTCCGCGTCGCTGAGCCCCCTGATGCTCGTGGTGATGAAGTAGGTGCCGTCCGGCTGATGGACCGTGAACCCGGCGGACCGCAGGCCCTCGGCGAGCAGATCGCGCTTGGCCCGCAGCTCCCGCCGCAGCCCGTCGAAGTAGTCGTCGGGGAGCCGGAGCGCCTGCGCCGTCGCGTACTGGAACGGCCCGCTGGACACATAGGTGAGGAACTGCTTCGCGGTGAGGACCGCCGAGACCAGCGCGGCGGGCCCGCTGACCCAGCCGACCTTCCAGCCGGTGAACGAGAAGGTCTTGCCGCCCGAGCTGATCGTCAGGGTGCGCTCCCGCATGCCCGGGAACGTGGACACCGGGACGTGCTCCACGCCGTACACGAGGTGTTCGTACACCTCGTCGGAGATCACCAGCAGATCCCGTTCCACCGCGAGTTCGGCGACCGAGGCCAGCTCCTCGCGGGTGAGGACCGTGCCGGTCGGGTTGTGCGGGGAGTTGAGGAGCAGGATGCGGGTGCGCGGGGTGACGGCGGCCCGCAGCGCGTCCAGGTCGGGGCGGAAGGACGGCGGGCGCAGGGGGACCGGGACGTGGACGCCGCCCGCCATCGCGATGCACGCCGCGTAGGTGTCGTAGGTGGGCTCGAAGGTGATCACCTCGTCGCCGGGCTCCAGCAGGGAGAGCAGGGACGCGGCGATCGCCTCCGTGGCTCCGGCGGTGACGAGGACCTCGGAGCCGGGGTCCAGGGTGATGCCGTGGAACCGCTTCTGGTGGTGGGCGACGGCATCGAGCAGCTCGGGGACGCCCCGGCCCGGCGGGTACTGGTTGCCGCGCCCGGCGAGGACGGCGTCGGCGGCGGCGCGGGCGATCTCGGCGGGGCCGTCGGTGTCGGGGAAACCCTGGCCCAGGTTGATCGAACCGGTCTCGGCGGCGAGTGCGGACATCTCGGCGAAGATCGACGTACCGGCCTGGGCCAAGCGGCTGTTCACATGGGAGATCGGCATGAACCCATCGTGCCCTTCTGCGGGGTGGTCGGGGGAGGTGTTCACCGGCGGTACGTCACGTACAGCCTGCCTCGGTGGAAGGCCGCGCCGCCGGCGTCCAGGGCCGGGAAGCCGCCGTCGTGGGCGGGCGCGGGGGGCTCGGCCCAGCCGCCGCCGTCGGCGAGGGCGGCGAGGCGCAGCCGGCCGTCGGTGTCGCGCGCGAGGAGGTGCGGGCCGGGGCCGGGGTGGTCGACGAGGGTCGGGCTGCGCTCGGTCAGCAGGCCGGGCGCGGGGGCGTGGGCCTGCCAGCGGGCCGGGTCCGACGGGGCGTCGCTGGAGCGGACGTGGACCTGGTCGTCGAGGCCGCGGTGGGCGATCCACAGGGCGTCGCCCGTGGAGACGAGCGCGGGGGCGCTGTCGCTCGCCGAGTCGGTGAAGCAGTGCGTGAAGGCGCTCCGGAAGTCCGTGTCGAGCCGGTCGAGGTGCATCCGCTTGCCGTGGTCGCGGCGGGCGACCCAGAGGTGCCCGCCGTGCGAGGCGATGTCGGGCGACACGGGGCTGTCCCAGCCCGCCACCCGCGCTTCCCGGGTCCACGCCGAACCGTCGAAGCGGCTCCACAGGATCTCGCCGTCCGGCGTGGTGTGGAAGGAGTACAGCAGGCCCCCGTGCACGGTGAGCGCCGCGCGCTGACGGCTGCCCGAACCGCCGACCGGCACGGGCGCGCTCCAGGCGCCGCCGCGCAGCCGGCTCCACATCAGCCGCTGGTCGCCGGGGCGGGCGAAGACGACGTGGAGGTCGCCGCCGTAGGACACCAGGGACGGCGCGGTGACACTGCGCAGGGCCAGGGGGACAGGCACGCTCCACGGGGACGGCCGCCCGCTGCGGTAGGTGGCGTACTCCAGGGAGCCGGAGGGGAAGGCGGGCCGCTCACCGCCGTACCGGAGCCGCAGGGCGGTGCCGTCGCTCTCGCGGGGCAGTTCCAGGGCGGGCCGGTGGAAGAGGACGGCGGTGTCGGCGCGGCCGAGGGTGAAGCGCAGGGGGGTCGTCTTCGGCGGGGCGTCCAGGTGGGGCCTGAGGAAGGCGTACAGGTTCATGACCTCCCAGGCCATGCCGGCGAAGACCTGTCCGGGGGGCTCGGTCTCCAGGTCGGCGACGGCTGTGTCGCAGGCGCGGGCGAGGGCGTCCAGGGCGCGGGTGAGGGCGTCGCGGGGTTCCGTTCCGGCGGGGACCGTGAACGCGACGCGGTCGGGGGTGGGGGCGTCGAAGAGGAG
>NZ_LIRL01000833.1:461-3675 GCF_001419795.1 Streptomyces niveiscabiei | reverse complement strand
AGGTATGACGGGTACTACGGGAAGCCCCGTAGTACCCGTCATACCTCCGTGGCCCGAGCGGACCGGAGACGGCCGTCTTCCCGGCCCTCGTCACCCTCGATGTTCAAGCCCCGGTCAGTTCCTGTCAGCCGACGGCTGACAGGGTCCTGCGGGGGTTGCCAGTCCCCGCCCCGCATGGGAGAGGATGGCGGCATCCGTACGAAGGGAAAAACACGGTGAGCATCGACCCGTCCTCGATTCCGAATTTCGGGGGCCAGCCCGAGCCGCAGCCCCAAGGACCGGCGGGCCCCGTCGTCCCTGACCAGGATCTCGTGAAGCAGCTCCTCGACCAGATGGAGCTGAAGTACGTCGTCGACGACGAGGGTGACCTCGCGGCGCCGTGGGAGCAGTTCCGTACGTACTTCATGTTCCGCGGCGAGGGCGAGCAGCAGGTCTACTCGGTGCGGACCTTCTTCGACCGTCCCCACCAGATCGACGACAAGCCCCAGCTCCTTGAGGCGATCGACGACTGGAACCGCCGCACCCTGTGGCCCAAGGTCTACACGCACACCCACGACGACGGCTCGGTCCGCCTCATCGGCGAGACGCAGATGCTGATCGGCGCGGGCGTGAACATCGAGTTCTTCGTCTCCTCCACGGTCAGCTGGGTCCGTGCCGCGATCGAGTTCGACAAGTGGCTCGTGGAGCAGCTCGGCATCGAGGACGAGGGTGTGGAGCTGGAGAAGCCGTCGGACGACGAGCAGTAGGGCGTCGTCCCACCGGGGCCGCGCGTAGGTCCTGAGAGCTACGGGGCGAGTGGCTCCGTGGGTCGAGGTACCTACCTCCGTGGAGCCACGGGGCGCGTCTACAACGGCGTGTCCGCGAGCACCACCAGGTACGCCCCGTACGCGAACGAGAGCCCGGCCAGGGCCGCGACCACCACGGCCGCGTGCCACGGCCGGGTTCTCGTCGTCCGGGCCAGGGCCGCCGCGAGCGGCAGCAGCAGCGGGAACGCCGGCAGCAGGAACCGCGGCTTCGACTCGAAGAACCCCGACCCGCCGAGCGCGATCAGCAGCAGTACGCCGGTGTACACCAGCAGGGGCAGCGGTACGCGCTCGGCGAGCAGCAGGGCGTACAGGACGACCGCGGCGCCGACGATGACGAGGGTCACGGGGAAGACGAACCGGTCACCCTCCAGCAGCAGATGCCGCGCGAACCGCAGGGACCCTTCCCCGAAGTCGAACCGCGACCCCCACAGGCGCTGCACGGCGAAGTAGCCCCCCAGCGGATCGCCCTGGCGGACACCGACCCACAGGACGTACGCGAGCCACCCCAGGGGCGCGAGCGCGATCCCCGTCCACAGCCTGTGGGTAACCCGCGCGCGGGAGCCCCCGTACGGAGCCGGCCCCCACGCCCCGCGCCCGCGTACAGCCCGCGCCGAGCCCTCGCCCCGCACCGACACCGCCGTACCGCGCCCCCGCGCGCGTACCGCCTCACAGCTCCCCGCCGCCACCACGGCCGCCGCTACAGCGAACCCGTTGGGGCGTGACACCCCCGCCGCGGCGGCCAGCGCGCCCGCCCACACCCACCGCCCCGTCAGCACGGCGTACAGCGCCCACGCGGCGAACGCCGTCAGGACGGGCTCGGTGTAGGCCATCGACAGGACGACGGAGTGGGGGAGCAGGCCCCACAGGAGGACCGTCGCGGCGGCCACGGCGGGACCGCGCAGGAGGCGGGCCACGGCGTAGATCCCGCAGGCGGCGACCGCGGCGGCCGTCCAGGACACCAGGAGGCCCGCAGAGCCGCCGCTGAGGGGCGTCACGGCGGTCACCGCGCGGACGAGGGCCGGGTACAGCGGGAAGAACGCCAGGTCGCTGTGGACGACGTCCGGGCCGAAGCGCAGCGTGCGGCCGTAGCCGTGCTCGGCGATGCCCAGGTACCACCGGGAGTCCCAGGAGTGCCCCAGGAGCCGCAGAGGCCGCTTGCCGGCCGCCCAGGCGACCCCCGCGAGCACCCCGGCCCCGGCGAGCCGCGCCAGGACGAACAGGCCGAGGGCGCCGAGCAGGCCCCGGTGGCGCCGTACGGCGGGACGGCGCGCGACGGCTGACGGCGGCGGGGCGAGGGCGGCGGTGGCGTGAGTCACACTCGGCACCATGCAGGCCGACGCGCCCGCGCGCGAGCAGGACGGGGCCGGGCGGGGGACTTTGACGGAGCGTCGGAAGGGCCCCGGGTCAGCCGGCGAGTGCCTTCAGGCGCGACACGGCCTCTTCGAGGACGCCCGTCCGCTTGCAGAACGCGAACCGCACGAACGGCGCTCCCTGGTCGCGGTGGTCGTAGAAGACCGCGTTGGGGATCGCGACGACACCCGCGCGCGCGGGCAGCGCACGGCAGAACGCGAAACCGTCGCTCTCGCCGAGGGGACGGATGTCGGTGGTGACGAAGTACGTCCCGGCCGGGCTGAACACCCCGAAACCGGCCTCCTTGAGCCCCGCCGACAACAGGTCCCGCTTCGCGCGCATGTCCGCGCGGAAGGACGCGAAGTACGACTCCGGCAGGGCGAGCGCCTCGGCGACCGCGTACTGGAACGGCCCGGAGGCGACGTACGTGAGGAACTGCTTCGCCGAGCGGACGGCGCTCGTCAACCCCGGGGACGCCGTCACCCAGCCGACCTTCCAGCCGGTGAACGAGAACGTCTTGCCGGCCGACCCGATGGTCACCGTCCGCTCGCGCATGCCCGGGAGGGAGGCCAGCGGGATGTGCTCGGCGTCGTCGTACACGAGGTGCTCGTAGACCTCGTCCGTGACGACGAGCAGGTCCCGTTCCACCGCCAGTTCGGCGATCGCGGTGAGCTCCGCGCGCGTGAGGACCGTTCCGGTCGGATTGTGCGGCGTGTTGATCAGAAGCAGTCGCGTGGCGTCGGTGACCGCGTCGCGCAGCTCGTCCAGGTCGAGGCGGAAGCGGGCCGCCTCGGGGTCGGGGCGCAGGGTCACGGGGACCCGGCGGGCGCCCGCCATGGCGATGGAGGCGGCGTACGAGTCGTAGTAGGGCTCCAGGGCCACCACCTCGTCCCCGGGCTCCAGGAGGGCCAGCAGGGTGGCCGCGATGGCCTCCGTGGCGCCGGCCGTCACCAGGACCTCGGTGTCGGGGTCGTACGACAGGCCGTACCGCGCGCGCTGGTGCGCGGTGATCGCCGTACGCAGCTCCGGCACGCCCGGGCCCGGCGGGTACTGGTTGC
>NZ_LIRL01000833.1:0-431 GCF_001419795.1 Streptomyces niveiscabiei | reverse complement strand
GCGAGGCGGCGGTTGAGGAAGGGGCGTGCGCTGCTGGTCATGCCCGCCATCCTGCGCTCAAGCTCTGGAGTTCCTCAAGTGTGCTTTGGCTGCTGAGACGGCCGGGCATCCCCAGGTCACGCACCGCTCGTACGGTGCGCGAGGCGCCCACGGGGGGCCGCTTCGGGGGACTTGTGAGAAGCGGAAGGAGGGTGATCGTCATGCCCATGGCAATCGGCGTCATCCTGCTCGTTCTGTTCGTGATCCTGCTCACGGCGGCGCTGATCGGCGGCCGGCGCCGGGAGCGGGCCGAGCGGCGGGCGCGCGCCGCTCGGCGGCGGTCGTACAGCGGGAGCGGCAGCAGCAACGGCAGCGGGAGCAGCGACAGCATGAACAGCTCCGCCACCGGGAGCGGCGGCTGGTGGATCTTCGGGGGTGACTCGGGGGGCGAC
>NZ_LIRL01000832.1 GCF_001419795.1 Streptomyces niveiscabiei | reverse complement strand
TGGCGAAGAGGGTGCGGGCGTCGGTGAAGTCGGCGAGCCGGAGGTTGGCGCTGTAGCCGTATTCGGCCCACACCATGACGTGCGTGACGTCGGGGGCGGGCGGCGCGAGCGCGAGGACCGCACGCGCCGGAATACCGCCCCATTCCGCGCCGAGCATGCTGAATTTGGTCACGCAATGCAGATCGGCGACGACGGTCGCGTACGGCAGGGCCGCGAACTCCTCGTGGCTCCAGCTGTGTTTCTCCCCGTCGGCGGTGGCGCCGAAGACGCGG
Organism: Streptomyces niveiscabiei; assembly: GCF_001419795.1. Taxonomy (GTDB): domain Bacteria; phylum Actinomycetota; class Actinomycetes; order Streptomycetales; family Streptomycetaceae; genus Streptomyces; species Streptomyces niveiscabiei. Next base: position 11,926 of record NZ_LIRL01000832.1, on the reverse strand, counting down.
AAGTCCCAGCGCTCGGGGCGGAACTTGGGGACGGGGCCGTAGTGCGTGACCGGCCAGCCTCGTTGGAGTCGCTGCCCCGGCGGAAGCTCGGACGGTCCGCTCTCTCCTGATTCCCGCTCCACCGGACGACCCATGGCTCCATCCTGACAGATACAAATACGAACCCGAAAATCGGGGCAATTTGAACTAAGCATGCCCTTACTTACTAAGCCCGCACTTACTGGACGATCTTCCGCACCAGTGCCATCATCGGCCGCGTCCTCCCCCATAGATCCACCCACAGATCCCCCCACAGATCCCGTACGGAAGGAGCCTTGGCGATGCAGGGCGACCCGGAAGTCATCGAATTCCTCAACGAGCAGCTCACGGGTGAGCTGACGGCGATCAACCAGTACTTCCTGCACGCGAAGATGCAGGAGAACTTCGGCTGGACGAAACTCGCGAAGTACACCCGGCACGAGTCGTTCGACGAGATGAAGCACGCCGAGGTGCTGACCGACCGGATCCTCTTCCTGGAGGGCCTGCCGAACTACCAGCGCCTCTTCCATGTGCGGATCGGCCAGACCGTCAAGGAGATGTTCGAGGCGGACCGCATGATCGAGGTCGAGGCGATCGACCGCCTGAAGCGCGGCATCAAGGTGATGCGCGAGAAGGGCGACATCACGTCGGCGAACATCTTCGAATCGATCCTGGAGGACGAGGAGCACCACATCGACTACCTCGACACCCAGCTCGAACTGCTCGAGAAGCTCGGCGAGGCGCTGTACATCGCCCAGCTGATCGAACAGCCGGAGAGCTGAGCCGGCGAAGCTAGGCGGCTTCTTCCAGCGAAGCGGCCTCCACCGACTCCAGCCGGGTCACCGCGGACTTGCAGGCCCCCCGGCCGAGGATCGCCTGAATACGGCGGACGCACGAGCCGCAGTCCGTACCGGCCTTGCAGGCGGAGGCTATCTGGCGGGGCGTGCAGGCGCCGTCGTCCGCGTGCCGCAGGACCTGTGCCTCGGTCACGCCGAAGCAGCTGCACACGTACACGCGGACTCACCTCCCACCAGAACGATTAGGTGAACCTAACCTTACCCGGCGGACAGGTGCCGCAAAAGTGCGAAGGGGCGCGGATCGCATGTGATCCGCGCCCCAAGGCATGCCCTGAGAACTATGAGAACTACTGGTCCCGGTACATCTCCGCCACCAGGAAGGCCAGGTCCAGCGACTGGCTGCGGTTGAGTCGCGGGTCGCAGGCCGTCTCGTAGCGCTGGTGCAGGTCGTCGACGAAGATCTCGTCGCCGCCGCCCACGCACTCGGTGACGTCGTCACCGGTCAGCTCGACGTGGATGCCGCCCGGGTGGGTGCCGAGGCCCTTGTGGACCTCGAAGAAGCCCTTGACCTCGTCGAGCACGTCGTCGAACCGGCGGGTCTTGTGGCCCGAGGCCGCCTCGAAGGTGTTGCCGTGCATTGGGTCGGTCACCCAGGCCACCACCGCACCGGACGCGGTGACCTTCTCGACCAGCTCCGGAAGCTTGTCACGGACCTTGTCCGCACCCATCCGGACGACGAACGTCAACCGCCCGGGCTCCCGGTCGGGGTCGAGACGCTCGACGTACTGGAGCGCCTCCTCCGCCGTGGTCGTCGGACCCAGCTTGACGCCGACCGGGTTGCGGATCTTCGACGCGAACTCGATGTGCGCGTGGTCCAGCTGGCGCGTGCGCTCACCGATCCACACCATGTGCGCGGACACGTCGTACAGCTTGCCGGTGCGGGAGTCGACGCGGGTCAGCGCCGACTCGTAGTCCATCAGCAGCGCCTCGTGCGAGGAGTAGAACTCGACGGTCTTGAACTCCTCCGGGTCGGTCCCGCAGGCCCGCATGAAGTTCAGGGCGTTGTCGATCTCACGCGCGAGCTGCTCGTAGCGCTGGCCGGACGGCGAGGACTTCACGAAGTCCTGGTTCCAGGCGTGCACCTGACGCAGGTCGGCGTAGCCGCCGGTGGTGAAGGCGCGCACCAGGTTCAGCGTCGACGCGGAGGCGTGGTACATCCGCTTCAGCCGCTCGGGGTCCGGGATCCGGGCCTCTTCGGTGAAGTCGAAGCCGTTGACGGAGTCGCCCCGGTACGTCGGCAGGGTCACCCCGTCACGCGTCTCGGTCGGCTTGGAGCGCGGCTTGGAGTACTGGCCGGCGATCCGGCCGACCTTCACCACCGGCACCGACGCGGCGTACGTCAGGACGGCGCCCATCTGGAGGAGCGTCTTCAGCTTGGCGCGGATCTGCTCGGCGCCCACGGCGTCGAACGCCTCGGCGCAGTCGCCGCCCTGGAGAAGGAACGCCTCCCCCTTGGCGACGGCCGCCATCCGGCTGCGCAGCTGGTCGCACTCCCCCGCGAAGACGAGCGGCGGATACGACTCGAGCTCCGCGACGACCTTGCGCAGCGCCTCGGTGTCGGGGTACTCGGGCTGCTGCGCCGCGGGCAGGTCGCGCCAGGTCGCCAGCGCGGCGACGGCTTGGGAATCAGCGTTCACGGTCACGGGCTCCACATTACGGGGTCGTGTCGACCGGTTTTCGCACGGCTCGAAAGGTGAGACACAGGTGTGCTGTAAGGTACGCCGCATGTTCGCGCACTCGACCCGGAACTGGTGGTGGACCGCTCCCCCGGCGGCCCGCTGATCTGCGCGTACATCCCACAGGCCGCCCCGAGAGGCGGCCTTCGTGTTTCCCAGGGGTCCGTCTCTCCTCACCACAGAGAGACCTCACACCATGGACCTCCTGCACGATCCCCGCCCCTTCGCACTCCTGCGCCGCCGCACGCCCGGCCACGACGGCGACACCGTCGAGCTGCTGATCGGCCCGACCGAGGTGTACGACCGCCTCGCCGACCTCCCCGACCACGGCCTCGCGCTGATCCCGTTCCGCCAGATCCGCGAGCGCGGCTTCGACGTACGCGACGACGGCACCCCGCTGACCGTCCTGATCCCCGAGGAGACCCACGCCCTCACCCTGGACGAGGCCCTGGCACAACTCCCCGCCCACGACGTCCGCGTGACCGACGGCCGCTTCGACGTCGACGACGAGGAGTACGGCGAGATCGTCGGGCGGGTCCTGCGGGACGAGATCGGCAGCGGGGAGGGGGCCAACTTCGTGATCCGGCGTACGTACGAAGGTCATATCGACGGCTTCTCCCGCGAAGACGCCCTCGCCCTCTTCCGGCGGCTCCTCGTCGGCGAGCGCGGCGCGTACTGGACGTTCGTCGTGCACACCGGTGAGCGGACCCTCGTCGGCGCGTCCCCCGAGGTGCACGTGCGGATGTCCGGCGGGACCGTCGTCATGAACCCGATCAGCGGGACGTACCGCTATCCCGCCGAGGGGCCGACGCCCGAACACCTCCTGGGCTTCCTCGCCGACGGCAAGGAGATCGAGGAGCTGTCGATGGTCGTCGACGAGGAGCTGAAGATGATGTGCACGGTCGGGGACATGGGCGGGGTGGTGATCGGGCCCCGGCTGAAGGAGATGGCGCACCTCGCGCACACGGAGTACGAACTCCGGGGCAAGTCCTCCCTCGACGTCCGTGACGTGCTGCGCGAGACCATGTTCGCCGCGACCGTCACCGGCTCGCCCGTGCAGAACGCGTGCCGGGTCATCGAGCGGCACGAGTCCGGGGGGCGGGGGTACTACGCGGGCGCGCTGGCCCTGCTGGGCCGTGACGCCGGGGGCGCGCAGACCCTCGACTCGCCGATCCTGATCCGTACGGCCGACATCTCCGCCGAGGGGCGGCTGCGGGTGTCCGTCGGGGCGACCCTGGTGCGCGGGTCCGATCCGGCGAGCGAGGTGGCGGAGACCCACGCGAAGGCGGCCGGTGTGCTGGCGGCACTGGGGGTACGTCCGTCCCGGCCGCGTTTCGAGCAGAGCCGGCCCCGGCTGTCCGACGACCCCCGGGTGCGGGCCGCGCTGGACGGACGCCGGTCGTTCCTGGCGCCGTTCTGGCTGCGGATGCAGGAGCGGACGCCGGGACTGGACGGGCATGCGCTGGTCGTCGACGGCGAGGACACGTTCACGGCGATGCTGGCGCATGTGCTGCGCACGAACGGCCTCGACGTGACCGTCCGCCGCTACGACGAACCCGGGCTGCGCGAGGCCGTGCTCGCGCACCCCGGCCCCGTCGTCCTGGGCCCCGGCCCCGGCGACCCCTCCGACCTCGCCGACCCGAAGATGCGGTTCCTGCGGGAGCTGGCCGGCGAGCTGCTGCGCGGGCATCGGCACGGGGTGCTCGGGGTGTGCCTCGGCCACGAACTCATCGCCGCCGAGCTGGGGATGGAGATCGTGCGGAAGGAGGTGCCGTTCCAGGGGGCCCAAGTGGAGATCGACCTGTTCGGGAGGCGGGAGACGGTCGGGTTCTACAACAGCTTCGTGGCGCGGTGCGGCGAGGAGCCGGGGGTGGAGGTCAGCAGGGCCGCGAACGGGGAGGTGCACGCTCTGCGCGGGCCCGGGTTCGCGGGGGTGCAGTTCCATCCGGAGTCGGTGCTGACGATCAACGGGGCGGAGATCGTACGGGAGTTGATGGGTGCCCTGAGGCCGGTCGGCTAGCCGAAGAAGACCCCTGCCTCCTCGTACAGTTTCGGGTCCACCGTCTTGAGTTTCTCCGTCGCCGACGCCAGAGGGACCCGGACGATGTCGGTGCCCCGGAGGGCGACCATCACCCCGTGGTCGCCCTCGTGGATCGCGTCGATCGCGTGGAGGCCGAAGCGGGTGGCGAGCCAGCGGTCGAAGGCGCTCGGGGTGCCGCCGCGCTGGACGTGGCCCAGGACGGTCGTACGGGCCTCGTTGCCCGTCCGTTTCTCGATCTGTTTGGCCAGCCATTCGCCCACCCCCGAGAGGCGTACGTGTCCGAAGGAGTCCAGGGACTGGTCCTTGAGGACCAGGTCGCCGTCCTTCGGCATCGCGCCCTCGGCGACGACGACGATCGGGGCGTAGGAGGCGCGGAAGCGGGAGGTGACCCAGCCGCAGACCTGGTCGACGTCGAAGCGCTGCTCGGGGATGAGGATCACGTTCGCGCCCCCGGCGAGGCCCGAGTGCAGGGCGATCCATCCGGCGTGGCGGCCCATGACCTCGACGACCAGGACGCGCATGTGGGACTCGGCGGTGGTGTGGAGCCGGTCGATGGCCTCGGTCGCGATCCCCACGGCCGTGTCGAAGCCGAACGTGTAGTCCGTCGCGGAGAGGTCGTTGTCGATGGTCTTGGGGACGCCGACGCAGGGGATGCCCTCCTCGTCGGAGAGGCGCGCGGCGACGCCGAGGGTGTCCTCGCCGCCGATGACGATGAGCGCGCCGACGCCCTGCGCGGCCAGCGTCGCCCTGATCCGCTCGACGCCGCCCTCCTCCCGGTAGGGGTTCGTGCGGGAGGAGCCGAGGATCGTGCCGCCGCGCGGGAGGATGCCGCGTACGGCGGGGATGTCGAGGGGGACGGCGCGGCCGTCCATGGGTCCGCGCCAGCCGTCGCGGAACCCGGTGAATTCGTGGCCGTACTCCTGGACGCCCTTGCGGACGATCGCCCGGATGACGGCATTGAGGCCGGGGCAGTCGCCGCCCCCGGTCAGTACTCCGACGCGCATGGAACAAGTCCCTTCGCCCGACCGACCTGACGAGGTGTCAGTCTTGCGCGCGGTTCACTCGTCGTCGAGACCCCGCTCGATCGCGTACCGGACAAGCTCGACCCGGTTGTGGAGCTGGAGCTTGCCGAGGGTGTTCTGTACGTGGTTCTGGACCGTGCGGTGGGATATGACGAGGCGTTCGGCGATCTGCTTGTAGCTGAGGCCCTTGGCGACGAGGCGCAGCACCTCGGTCTCGCGGTCGGTGAGCCGGGGCGCGTCGGGCTGGTCGCCGCCGCCGGAGGCGGGCGCGGGGTCGGAGGCGAGGCGTCGGTACTCGCCGAGGACGAGCCCGGCGAGCCCGGGCGTGAAGACGGGGTCCCCGACGGCCGTACGGCGCACGGCGTCCAGCAGCTCCTCCGTGGACGCCGACTTCAGCAGGTACCCGGTCGCGCCGGACTTGACGGCCTCCAGGACGTCCGCGTGCTCCCCGCTCGCGGACAGCACGAGGACGCGCAGCGCGGGGTTGGCGGCGACGACCTCCTTGCAGACCTGGACGCCGGGTTTGGCGGGGAGGTTGAGGTCGAGGACGAGGACGTCGGGGACGGCGGCCTTGGCGCGGCGTACGGCCTGGTCGCCGTCCCCGGCGGTGGCGACGACGTCGAAGCCGTTCTCGGCGAGGTCCCGGGCGACCGCGTCGCGCCACATGGGGTGGTCGTCGACCACCATCACCTTGATGCCGCTCATGTCCTGCCCTTCTTCGGGACCGTCAGTTCGACTTCGGTGCCCTGGCCGGGCGTGGAGATCAGTTCGGCGCGTCCGCCGAGGTCGCGCAGCCGGCCCCGGATCGACTGGGCGACGCCGAGCCGCCCCTCCCCCTCGGCCTGCGCGAGGCGCCCTTCGGGGATGCCGGGCCCGTCGTCGCGGACGGTGACGATCACCTCGTCCGGCTCGTCCTCGACGAGGATCCAGGCGTGCGCGTCGTCCCCGGCGTGCCGGCGCACGTTGTCCAGGGCGGCGCCGACGGCGGCGGCGAGTTCACGGGCGGCGGCGGGCGCCAGCTCGACCGGGGCGCCGGGCTCGGCGAGGTTGACGCGCGCGGAGGCGTACGGGGCGAGCAGCGGCCGCAGGTCGAGGGGGCCGTCCGGGTCGGGTTCGTCGACGAGGCGTACGACGGCGCCCTCGGTGAGGTCCTCGGAGACGTGGGAGACGGGGGCGAGGCCGCCGGAGACCAGGGTGCGCAGCGCGACCTCCTGCTCGCCGGCCATGCGGCCCAGCTCGGCGGCCTCTCCGCCGATGACCGCGCCCCTGCGCTGGACCATGGCCAGGACCTGGAGGACGCTATCGTGGATGTCCCGGGCGAGGCGTTCGCGCTCCCGGGTCGCGGCCTCGATCTCCAGGGCGCGGGCGAGGGTGCGCTCGGAGGCGCGGGCGACCTCGACGACGTACCCGATGGCGATGGCGGCGACCCAGACGAGGATCACGTTGTGGACGGTGTCGCGGGCGGGCGCCCCGCGCTGGATGAGGTTGGCGACCGCGACCGGCGTGGAGGCGAAGGCGGCCCAGCGCCAGCCGCCCTTGATGGCGAACGCGAGGACGGAGCCGGCCGTCCATATCGACGGCAGCGTGGGGCCGCCGGAGTTGATGCGCTCGTCGGTGACGGCGAGGGGGGTGAGGAGGATGCCGACGACGGCGACGGTGAGGTCGGCGGCGAGGAAGCGCTTGGTGCAGTTGGCGGCGCTCGCGACGCGGGGGAGCGTCGCGAGCGTCCATATGAACAGCAGCGGGAAGTAGACGAAGGCGACCTCGGGGCGGTCGAAGTCGTCGTAGGCGCTGATGAACAGGCCGATCGCGTACAGCATGGTCAGGACGCGGTAGCCGGTGAGCGCACGCCACAGCGGCTGCTCGACCGACATGCGCATGACGCGTTCTCGCTTCGGCATATCCCCCACCCGCCGCCGGAAAGACCTGAAGAGACCTTAAGCCTCTTCGGCCTTCTCCTTCTTGGCCTGTTCCTTCTCGGCCTGCGCGAGCGCGGCCCTGGCGGCCTTCTCGGCCTTCGCCGCCTCGGTGAGCTGCCGCTTGGCGGCGGTGGCGTAGATGTCGACGTACTCCTGGCCGGAGAGCTTCATGATCTCGTACATGACCTCGTCGGTCATCGCGCGCAGGATGAAGCGGTCCTGGTCCATGCCCTCGTAGCGGCTGAAGTCGAGGGGCTTGCCGACGCGGATGCCGGGGCGCATCAGCTTGGGCATGACCTGGCCGGGCGGCTGGATCTTCTCCGTGTCGATCATCGCGACGGGGATGACGGGCGCGCCGGTCGCGAGGGCGACGCGGGCGAGGCCGCCGGGCTTGCCGCGGTAGAGGCGGCCGTCGGGCGAGCGGGTGCCCTCGGGGTAGATCCCGAACAGCTCGCCGCGCTCCAGGACCTCGATACCGCTCCTGATCGCGGCCTCACCGGCGCCGCGCGCGCCCGAGCGGTCCACCGGGAGCTGGCCGACGCCCTTGAAGAACGCGGCGGTGAGCCGGCCCTTCACGCCCGGGGTGGTGAAGTACTCGGCCTTCGCGATGAACGTCACCTTGCGGTCGAGGACCGCGGGCAGGAAGAACGAGTCGGAGAACGAGAGGTGGTTGCTCGCCAGGATCGCGGGCCCCTCGGCGGGGATGTTCTCCAGGCCCTCCACCCAGGGCCTGAAGGTGACCTTCAGCGGTCCCCCGATAGCGACCTTCATCGCGCCGTACAACAACCGAGTGCCTCCTGTTTTGTGTCGAACAGACCTTAACCCGGCTCGGTGCGGAACAGGCCGACGGCCCTGGTCGGTGTCAGTGCGGTCGCGTACGGTGAACCACACGTCCCGCCTTTTTGACCGATGAGGAGACCGACGTGCCGGTCCTTCCCGGAGCAGAGCCGTTCCGCCACGAGGGCGGAGAGGTCGGCGTCCTGCTCTGCCACGGCTTCACCGGTTCCCCGCAGTCGCTGCGCCCTTGGGGCCAGCGCCTCGCGGAACACGGCCTCACGGTGTCGCTGCCCCTGCTGCCCGGGCACGGCACGCGCTGGGAGGACATGGCCCTGACCGGCTGGCCCGACTGGTACGCCGAGGTGGACCGCGAACTGCGCGCCCTGCGCGAGCGCTGTACGACGGTGTTCGTCGCCGGCCTCTCCATGGGCGGCGCCCTCGCCCTGCGCCTCGCCGCGAAGCACGGCGCGGACATCGCCGGCGTGATCGTCGTCAACCCGGCGAACAAGGTGCACGGCCTCGCCGCGTACGCCCTCCCGGTGGCCCGGCACCTCGTGCGGACGACCCCGGGCATCGCCAGCGACATCGCGAAGCCCGGCGCCGAGGAGATCGGGTACGACCGGGTGCCGCTGCACTGCGCGCACTCCCTGCGCGGCGCGCTGCGCGGGCTGGACGGCGAACTGCCGCGGGTGACGCAGCCGGTGCTGCTGCTGCGCTCGGCGGAGGACCATGTGGTCCCCTCGGCGGACTCCGCGCGGATCCTGAGCCGGATCTCGTCGTTGGACGTACGCGAGGTCGTGTTGGAACAGAGCTACCACGTCGCGACGTTGGACCACGACGCGGACCGTGTCGTCGAGGAGAGCATCGCGTTCATCGACCGGCTCGCAGCCGACAGGGGTGTCGCTGAGGAAGGGACGACGGCAGGTGGCTGAGCACGACTCCGACCGCGAGGACAACGCAGAGCCGGAGGACCAGCACGTCCCGTTCGACGAGGAGGCCGCGTGGGCCGCCATCGTCGCCGGGTACGGGGACGAGCCCAAGGATCCGCCGGGCGCGAAGCCCTTCAAGTCGGTCGAGGACCTCGCGCTCCTTGAGGCGCAGGCCAACGACGACGCGCCCGCCGACGAGAAGCCGGCCGCCGAACCGCCGGCCGACAAGCCACTCGGCGGTTCCGTGACGTTCGCGCCCGGCGTCGGGCCGCGCGACTACTCTCCGGCCGAGCCCAGCGACGACGACCTCGGCGAGGACGACGAAGGGCACTTCGTGCCCCCCGAGCCGCCGCCGCTGCCCGAGGCCGACACGACCGCGAAGTTCGCGTGGCTCGCGGTCGTCGGAGGGCCGGTGCTGCTGCTGATCGCCGTGCTCCTCGGGTGGGACATGACGTGGTGGCTCGCGACGGTCGGCATCGGCGGGTTCCTCGGGGGGTTCGCGACGCTGGTCATGCGGATGCGGACGGACGAGGAGGGGGACGACGACCCCGGGCGGGGTGCGGTCGTCTAGTTGCCGGGGATTCTGAGGGTGGCCAGGACCGGGAGGTGGTCCGTGGCCGCCCTCAGGTCGTTCTCCGTGATGCCGGGGTAGTCCCTGGGGACGCCCGCCGTCAGGACCTCGATGCCCTTCGTCGTGAAGATCGCGTCGATCCTGGTGGCCGGTTCTGTCGCCGGGAAGGTGTGTTCCGTTCCCCACGGGGCCGTCAGCCAGGTGTCCTGGAGGGTCTCCGCGAGGCGGGCGAACGAGCGGCCGGTGGGGGGTTCGTTGATGTCGCCGCCCGCGATGGCGTGGTCCACGCCCATGCCGGCGAGCCGGTCCAGGAGGGTGGCCGTCTGGTCGTAGCGCTCCTCCTCGTCCAGGGAGAGGTGGGTGCTGAGGACTCCCAGGCGGGCGTTGCCGATCCGGACGACGGCTGTCGCGAAGCCGCGTCTGTGGTTGCCGGTGGTGAGGGGTAGGAGGACGTCCTCGGTGCGTTCCACTGTCGTGCGGAGTGAGCAGAGGATCGCGGGGCCCGCGGCTGTGCCGCCGCCGGTGAGGACGACCAGGTCCGCGGCCCTTGCGAGGCGGGCGAGTTTCTTGCGCCAGCGGAAGAAGCGGGGGGCTTCCTGGAGGAGTACCAGGTCGGGGGTGGCTGCTTTGATGATGCGGGCGAGGGCTTGGGGGTCGTCCCTCATGGAGCGGATGTTGTAGGTGAGTACGCGGATGGTGGGGGGCAGGGGCATGGCGTCAATTTACGCCCAAAGGGGAGGGGCGCTGAGGTAGTGCGCGACTGCCGGTTCGATGTGGCTTGTCGCGCAGTTCCCCGCGCCCCTAAAAGACAAAAGCAGTACGCCTACGCCCGATTAAAGGTGATAGTCACATGATCGGGTCCGGTTCCCTTGCCAGGTCCGCTGCGCCTACCAGGCCCGCCTCGTTGCCCAGGCTTGCCGCCAGGACGTCCGCTACCGGGCGCCAATTGCCGCCTACCAGCCAGCGCTTGTACGACTTGCGGATCGGGTCGAGGACCAGCTCGCCCTCGTCCGACAGACCCCCGCCGATGATGAACGCCGACGGGTCGAACAGCGATGCCAGGTCGGCCAACCCTGCACCTACCCACCGCGCCAACTCCCGGTACGAGTCCACCGCCACCGGGTCGCCCTGCCTCGCCGCCATCGAGATGTGCTTGCCCTCGATGCCGTCGGGCGAGCCGTCGCCGAGGCCGAGGAGGATCTCCGCGTTCTCGGGGGCGGCGTTGGCGCGCTGCTTGGCGTAGCGGACGAGGGCGCGGCCGGAGGCGTACTGCTCCCAGCAGCCCTGGGAGCCGCAGCCGCAGAGCAGCCCGTCGGGGACCATGCGGATGTGGCCGAACTCGGCGGCGACGCCGAAGTGGCCGCGGCGGAGCTTGTTGCCGATGATGATGCCGCCGCCGAGGCCCGTGCCGAGGGTGATGCAGATGACGTTGCGGTGGCCCTTGCCCGCGCCGAACTTGTACTCGCCCCAGGCCGCGGCGTTCGCGTCGTTCTCGACGACGACCGGAAGGCCGGTGCGCTGCTCGACCTTCTCCTTCAGCGGCTCATTGCGCCAGTCGATGTTCGGCGCGAAGTACACGGTGGAGCGCTGGCGGTTGACGTAACCGGCGGCGCCGATGCCGACGCCCACGATCTCGTGCCCGGCGCGCGCTCCCTCGACGGCGGAGGCGATGGCGTCCACGATGCCTTCGGGCGTGCCCGGGGTCGGCACCTTGTGGGTCGACAGGATGGTGCCTTCCTCGTCGACCACGCCGGCCGCGATCTTCGTGCCGCCGATGTCGACGCCGATGGTGAGTCCCATGAATCCCTCAGTTTCGGTCGAGCCCCGCTATGGGCCACCGTACCGGAGGGGACCCTCAGTCGACGTCGATGCGCTGGCCCGGGCCCGTGCCCTCGTCCCTGCCGTCTCCGGTGTCACTCTTGGTCCAGCGGTTCTCCTGGCGCTGGACCGCCGAGCGGTACGCGGCGAGGAGTTCGTTGCCGGCCGCGCTGAGGTGGTCGAAGACGTCCGGGTTGCGTTCGACGACCGGTTCGACGACGGCCTTCGCCTGCTGGACGACCTGGCGGACGACCTGCTGCGCGGCCGGGCCCGCGACCGCGCCGAGGAGGGGGGAGTT
>NZ_LIRL01000831.1 GCF_001419795.1 Streptomyces niveiscabiei | reverse complement strand
GTTCCCCGCGCCCCTTAGGTGCGTGGACCTCCCCTGCGTTTCCCGTTCACGTGCGTTGCTTGTTCCTGCCCAGCGTCGCCGAGTACGCCATGTCTCCCAGGAAGACGATCACGACCGCCGCGATCAGCTGGAACGCGTGGCGGCCCCAGTCGATGCCGCTGGTCGCGTCGATGCCGACGGCCCGGGCGAGGGCGTTGCCGGCGATCGCGCCGAGGATGCCGAAGATGGTGGTCAGCCAGAGAGGGCTGTGCTGCTTGCCCGGGATGATCGCCTTCGCGAGCAGGCCCAGCACGAACCCCACGATGATCGCCCACAACCAGCCCATGGCTGCCTCCTTGTACGGATCGACGTGAGCAGTGCCCCCAGTGTCGGTCCGGTCGCGCTACGCCGCATGTCGAGGCGGGCGTACACGGCTGGGCGCAGGAGGATCGCCCGGCCGGGAGGTGCCCCGGGCTCGAAGGCTGCGCAGGCGCGGCGTAACGTGGAGAGCGCCCGGGGCCGGTTCCGTGCCCGGGGGGAGTCGCAGTCGGGCGGACGGTGGAATGTGATGCGGAAGCAGGGTGCCGCGGGGAACGGCCAGGTGTTCCGGATCACCGGGGCGCGGCAGGGCCTGGCGGACGACGTGCGGCAGAGGCAGCGGCGGTACATCATCTCGATGTCCGTGCGGACGGTGTCGGTGGTGCTCGCGGCGCTGTTGTGGAACGTGGAACGGCATGTCGCGATGGTCGCGCTGGTCCTCGGGATCCTGCTGCCGTACATCGCGGTCGTGATCGCGAACGCGGGGCGGGAGAACGCGCCGGGGCTGCCGTCGACGTTCGTGCCCTCGCCGGGGCGGGCGCGGCTGGCGGGGCCGCGCGTTGCGGAGCGTGCACCGGAATCGCCGGCGCCGTCTTCCGCGGGTGACGCGGGGCCGGGCGCTACCGGTCGGTAACAGTGAACGCACTGTCCGTCGGGTGTGGACGAGGCTCAAGAAAAGCTCAGATCAATCATGTTGTTCCGGTCCCGTGCGAGCGCCCTGCCGTGACATACTTCCTAGGCGCTCCGCATCCCCCGTCGGAGCGACGGACCGACGCCGGGCAGCTCCCCCCGTGGCTGCTCGGCGTCGCCTTTTGTACGGGTCTGTGAGACGGCGCTGTGACTGACGAAACCCCCATCTGCTCGGCCAAGGGCTGCCGCGACGCCGCTGTGTGGGTGCTGGCCTGGAACAACCCCAAGATCCATACGCCGGAGCGGCGCAAGACGTGGCTCGCGTGCGAGGAGCATCGCGAGCATCTGTCGCAGTTCCTGGGGGTGCGGGGGTTCCTGAAGGACGTCGTCAAGTTCGAGGACTGGGAAGCTCCCGAAGGAGCCTGACCAGCCCGGGCGTCGGCCTGGGGTCAGTCTTGGGGTCAGCCGCCGATCGCCGACATCGGCCGCTCCGGCTGCACGAACGACGGGTCGTCCAGCCCCGCGCCCGCCTTCTTCCCGTACATCGCGACGCTCCAGATCCTCGCCAGTTCCTCGTCGGACGCGCCCTCGCGCAGGGCTGTGCGCAGGTCGGTCTCCTCGCGGGCGAACAGGCAGGTGCGGATCTGGCCGTCGGCGGTGAGGCGGGTGCGGTCGCAGGCGGCGCAGAAGGGGCGGGTGACCGAGGCGATGACGCCGACCTTGTAGGGGCCGCCGTCGACCAGCCAGCGTTCGGCGGGGGCCGAGCCCCGTTCGCCCCGGGTCTCGGGGGTGAGGTCGAAGCGGGTGCGCAGGGACGTGAGGATGTCGCCCGCGGTGACCATGCCGTCGCGCTTCCAGCCGTGCTGCGCGTCCAGCGGCATCTGCTCGATGAAGCGGAGTTCGTAGGCGTGCTCGATGGCCCAGGCGAGGAGGTCGGGGGCCTCGTCCTCGTTGAAGCCCGGCATCAGGACGGCGTTGACCTTGACGGGGGTGAGGCCCGCCTCGCTCGCGGCGGTCAGGCCGGCCAGGACGTCCTGGTGGCGGTCGCGGCGGGTGAGGGTCTTGAAGACGTCGGGGCGGAGGGTGTCCAGCGAGACGTTGACCCGGTCGAGGCCGGCCGCCTTGAGTGCGGTGGCGGTGCGCCGCAGCCCGATGCCGTTGGTCGTGAGGGACATCTGGGGGCGCGGGGTGAGGGCGGCGACGCGCTCGACGATGCCGACGAGGCCGGGGCGCAGGAGGGGTTCGCCGCCGGTGAAGCGGACCTCCTCGATGCCGAGGAGGCGCACGGCGACGTCGACGAGGCGGACGATCTCGTCGTCCGTGAGGAGGTCGGGTTTCGCGAGCCATTGCAGGCCCTCTTCGGGCATGCAGTACGTGCACCGCAGGTTGCAGCGGTCCGTCAGGGAGATCCTGAGGTCGGTGGCCCTGCGGCCGTAGGTGTCGATGAGCATCCTGGTCCCCTCCCCCGCCGTGTGTCCCGGAATTGCTTTTCCGTTACCTGCGAGCCTACGTGACACCACTGACAATGATCGAGTGCCTGCGGCCCGGGACGTACGAAGGGCCGCGCCGCCGGAGGGGGTGCGGCACGGCCCTTCGGGTCACGGGCGGTGGCGTCAGTGCGCGCCGGTGCCCGTGAGGGAGCGGACCTCCAGCTCGGCGTACTTCTTCGCGTCGGGCTCCTCCTTCGAGAGGTAGGTGCCGACGATGCCGAGGAGGAAGCCGACCGGGATCGAGATGATGCCGGGGTTCTCCAGCGGGAACCAGTGGAAGTCGACGTCCGGGAACATCGACGTGGCCTTGCCGGAGACGACCGGCGAGAACAGCACCAGGCCGACGGCGCTGACGAGGCCGCCGTAGATCGACCAGAGGGCGCCCGTGGTCGTGAAGCGCTTCCAGAAGAGGCTGTAGAGGATGGTCGGCAGGTTGGCGGAGGCGGCGACCGCGAAGGCGAGGGCGACGAGGCCCGCGACGTTCAGGTCACGGGCGAGGGCGCCCAGCAGGATCGATACCGCGCCGATGCCGACGGTGGCCCAGCGGGCGGCGCGGATCTCGTCCTTCTCGCTGGCCTTGCCCTTCTTGATGACGTTGGCGTAGATGTCGTGCGCGAAGGACGACGAGGACGCCAGGGTGAGGCCGGCGACCACCGCGAGGATCGTCGCGAAGGCGACGGCGGAGATCGACGCGAGCAGGATGGCGCCCCAGTTGGAGTCGACGCCGCCCAGATGGAGGGCGAGGAGTGGCGCGGCCGTGTTGCCCGCCTTGTTGGACGCGGTGATCTCGGCGTTGCTGATCAGGGCCGCGGCGCCGAAGCCGAGGGCGAGGGTCATCAGGTAGAAGGCGCCGATGAGGCCGATGGCCCACAGGACGGACTTCCGGGCGGCCTGCGCGGTGGGCACGGTGTAGAAGCGGATCAGGATGTGCGGGAGCCCGGCGGTGCCGAGCACCAGGGCGATGCCCAGCGAGATGAAGTCGAGCTTGGTGGTGCCGGTGAGGCCGTACTTGAGGCCCGGCTCCAGGAAGGCGGCGCCCTTGCCGCTGTTGTCGGCGGCGGTGCCGAGCAGGTCGGAGATGTTGAAGTCGAACTTGAGCATCACCAGGAAGGTCAGCAGCAGGGCGCCCGCCATGAGGAGGACGGCCTTGACCATCTGGACCCAGGTGGTGCCCTTCATGCCGCCGATGGTGACGTACACGATCATCAGGACGCCGACCAGCGCGACGATGGCGATCTTCCCGGCGTCGCTGGTGATGCCGAGGAGCAGCGAGACGAGGACACCCGCGCCGGCCATCTGCGCGAGCAGGTAGAAGATCGACACGACGATGGTGGAGGTGCCGGCGGCCGTCCGGACCGGGCGCTGGCGCATCCGGTAGGCGAGGACGTCGCCCATCGTGTAGCGGCCGGAGTTGCGCAGGGGTTCGGCGACCAGGAGGAGGGCGACGAGCCAGGCGACCAGGAAGCCGATGGAGTAGAGGAAACCGTCGTATCCGAACAGGGCGATGGCGCCCGCGATACCGAGGAAGGAGGCGGCGGACATGTAGTCGCCGGCGACGGCGAGGCCGTTCTGGAAGCCGGTGAACTGGCGTCCGCCCGCGTAGAAGTCGGAGGCGTTCTTGGTCTGCCGGCCCGCCCAGACGGTGATGACCAGGGTGGCGGCGACGAACACCGAGAACAGGCTGATGATCAGCGTGCGGTGCTCGCTCGCCGCTCCGCCGGCCGCGAAAGTGGTCAGGGCGCTCATTCGGCGTTCTCCATACGGGTCTTGATGGCCTCGGCCTTGGGGTCGAACTTGGCGGCTGCGGTGCGCGCGTACCACCAGGCGATGAGGAACGTGGTGAGGAACTGGGCGAGGCCGAGGACGAGGGCGACGTTGATGTTGCCGACGACAGTGGTGCCCATGAAATCGCCCGCGTAGTTGGAGAGCAGGACGTACAGCAGGTACCAGGCGATGAAGCCGACCGTCAGCGGGAAGGCGAACGAGCGGTAGGAGCGGCGCAGTTCACCGAATTCCGCGCTCTCCTGGACCGCTTCGAACTCCTCGGCCGAGGGACGCTGGGCTGGGATCTTCGAAGGGGGCGGTGTCTCGGTGGCCACGGAGTCTCCTCGCGTTGCGAAGGTCGGATCTAACGGACGTACAGGCATATATGTACAGGCATACGACGGAAGCTCGATCGGCCTCGGGCTTCCTGCCCAAGGTCACGGCGCCGCGTTGAGGCCGGTTCAACTCGTTCGGGTTGTTTCGAAAGTTGACGTACGGGGGATGCGGCCTCCCCGACGTGATCTCCGGAAGTCATTGCCGCGCACCGGTCGGGCGGATAGTTTCGGGGCGTACCACTGGTCATGTACCTGCCCGGTCGCGAACCTCGCGCCCGGTGTTTCGCCGTACCCGGATGATGTGGAGACCCCATGGCTCATCTGCCTTCCAGACGCCGTCTCGCCCTCGCGGCCCCGCTCGTGCTGTCGCTCACCGCCTCCCTCGGCTTCCTGCCGACGGCGGCTTCCGCGGCACCCGTCGCACCGGCGGGCGCTTCCGTCGCCGCCGAGGCCGGGACGCTGACGTACGTCGTCAACACGAAGGTGGACCGCCGCACGATCGCGTCGGTGAAGAAGGCGGTCACGGCGGCGGGAGGGACCGTCGTGATCGCGTACGAGAAGATCGGCGTGATCGTCGCGCACTCCGCGAACCCCGCGTTCGCCGCCGAGATACGCAAGGCGCGCGGCGTGCAGTCCGCGGGCGCGACGCGTACGGCGCCGCTCACGCCGGCCGGTACGACCGACGAGGGCGCGGTCCAGAAGCTGACGGGGGCCCAGGCCGCGCGGCTCGCCGCCGACGCCACCGCCGGTCAGGAGCCGATGGAGGCCGACCAGTGGGACCTGCGCGCGATCGGCGCGGACAAGGCCGCCGAGATCAACCCCGGGAGCAAGAAAGTCACTGTCGCCGTCATCGACACGGGCGTCGACGACACGCACCCCGACCTCGCCCCCAACTTCTCCCCCGCGCAGTCCGCGAGCTGCGTCGGCGGGGTCGCCGACACCACGCCGGGCGCCTGGCGGCCTGCCGACCCGGGCCACTACCACGGCACGCACGTCGCCGGTGAGATCGCCGCCGCCCGCAACGGCATCGGCGTCGCCGGGGTCGCGCCGGGCGTCAAGGTCTCCGGTATCCGCGTCTCGCAGGGCGAGGGGCAGTTCTTCTACCCCGAGGCCGTCGTCTGCGCGTTCGTCTTCGCCGCCGACCACGGCGTGGAGATCACGAACAACAGCTACTACGTCGACCCGTACCTCTACAACTGCCTCGACGACCCCGACCAGAAGGCCGTCGTCGACGCGGTGAACCGGGCCCAGTCGTACGCCCAGCGCAAGGGCACCCTGAGCATCGCCTCCGCCGGGAACTCCAACCACGACCTCGACTCCGACGCGATCGAGGACACCACCAGCCCGAACGACACGACGCCGGTGACCCGCACGATCGACCCGCACGAGTGCTTCGACGTACCGGCGCAGCTCCCGGGCCTGGTCACGGTCAGCGCGACCGGCGTCAAGTCCACCAAGTCGTACTACTCGACGTACGGCTACGGCCAGGTCGACGTCGCGGCGCCCGGCGGCGACCGGTACCAGATCCCGGACACCCCGTCCCAGAACGGCCGCATCCTCTCGACGCTGCCGGGCAACACGTACGGCTACCTCCAGGGCACGTCGATGGCCGCGCCGCACGCCGCGGGCGTCGCCGCGCTCCTGAAGTCCACCCACCCGTGGGCGTCCCCGGCCCAGCTCACGGCCCTCCTGAAGATCCAGGCCGACAAGCAGTCCTGCCCGACCGAGCCGTACGACGGCAACGGCGACGGCATCGTCGACGCGACCTGCGTCGGCGGCAAGTACTACAACGGCTTCTACGGCTCCGGCGTGGTCAACGCCCTGAAGGCCGTCAAGAAGTAACCCTCCGTCCGCCGGAGAGGCCGAAGAGGCCGGAGAGGCCGAAGAGGGGGTGGTGCGATGATCCGATCGCGCCGCCCCTTTTTGGGCTCATTTCTGGGCTCGTCTCTGGGCTTATCTCTGGGCTCGCGAGGGCGGGTCGGGGCCGTTGTCAGTGGCGGCCCCTACGCTGGGGAGGCAGGCAGGAGGGGGCCCGTGGATGCAGGGGATCGAGAGCGTGGTGGCACGGCTGGCGGTGACGGTCGTGAAGGCGCTGCTCACGCCGAGGCCGAGGGCGGGGCTGGTGGCGAAGCCGGTGCGCCCGCTGCCGAAGCCGGCGAGCCCCGAGCGGCTCGCGCGGGTGCTGGGCGGGCGGATCGAGGCCGCGTACGGGGGTCTGCCGGAGCATGAGCGGCTGGCTGCCGTCGCCGCGGTGCAGGACACGTTCACCGGGGCCGGTGAGCTGAGCGCCGACCGCCTCTTCGCCGTCGACCTCCAACCCGCGCGCCTCGCCGCCGAGTTGCGCCGCCCCGTCGCTGATCTCTCCGAGGGGGCACGGGATCTGTACGGGGAGCTGCTCGGCCTGTGCTGCGTCCACCTCGTCGAGCAGCTCACCGCCGAGCCGTCGTTCGTCGCGCGGGCGGCGGTCGAACAGACGCGGCGCAGCGGGGAGTTGCTGCGGGAGCGGGATGTGCCGGTCGTCGATGCCTTCGAGGAGCGGTACGGGCGGTACGTCGCCGAGGCGCAGGCGCGCGTGGAGTTGTTCGGGGTGACGCTGGGGGGCCGGCATCGGGCGGAGTGGCCGCTCGACACGGCGTACTTGAGCCTGTCGGTGAGCGGGGAACAGAGGTGGTGGTACGGACAGAGCGCGCCGGCCTCCGTGCGGGTCGAGCACGCGCTCGCGGGCGGTGAGCGGCTGCTGGTGCGCGGGCCCGCCGGGTCCGGGAAGTCGACGCTGTTGCAGTGGGTCGCGCTGAATGCCGCCCGGCGGAGCTTCGGGTCCGAACTGGCGGACTGGAACCGGCTCGTGCCGTTCGTGCTGCGGCTGCGGTCATTCCACTCGCCGGACGCGCTGCCCATGCCGGCGGACTTCCTGAGCGCGGCCGGGGTGCCGCTGCGGGCGCCCGAGGGGTGGGTCGAGGGGCTGCTGGAGAGCGGGCGGGCGGTGGTCCTCGTCGACGGGGTCGACGAGGTGCCGGTGCGGATGCGGGACCGTACGGAGACATGGCTGCGGTCCCTGGTGACCGCGTTCCCCCGCGCGCGGTACCTCGTCACGACCCGGCCCTCCGCCGTTCCCGAGGACTGGCTCGCGCCGCAGGGGTTCACCGCGCACACGCTGCTGCCGATGGAGCGGGACGACATCCGTTCCTTTGTGCGGCACTGGCACGACGCGGCCCGGGAGGAGTGTCCTGGGGAGGCGGCGCAGCTCGATCGGTACGAGGCGGGGCTCGGGGAGGCGGTGGCGACCCGGCGGGATCTGGGGCGGCTCGCGACCAATCCGCTGATGTGCGCGCTGCTGTGTGCCCTCAACCGGGACCGGCGCATGCAACTCCCCCGCGCTCGCAAGGAGTTGTACGACGCCGCGCTCGACATGCTGCTCGTGCGGCGGGACTCCGAGCGGGAGATCGAGGCCGTGGAGGGGGTCTCGCTGTCCCGGGAGGAACAGACCGTCCTCCTCCAGCGGCTGGCGTACTGGATGATCCGCAACGGGCAGGTGGAGATCGCCCGCGAGGAGGCGGT
>NZ_LIRL01000830.1 GCF_001419795.1 Streptomyces niveiscabiei | reverse complement strand
GCGCCAGGTGCACGACGCCCATCCCGCCGCTGCCGAGCGGCTCGGCGAGCGTGTACCCGCCGACGGAGACGACAGACCCCGATTCTCCGCTGCTCGGCGGCATGTACGGTCGCCCTTCCCGAAGAGCCTTGCGCGGCTTGGGTGTTGCGGGGGTTCAGCCTAGAGCCTGGGGGGTCGAGAGCCGAGGGAGGGTGTGCGGCGGGGGTGCCGGTCCGGGTGGGCGCGTACGCCGTCGGCCCGGTGGCCGGGCGGGCTCTGCTGCGCCCCCGTCACTTCATCCCTCGTCCGCCTCCCGCGCGCTCCGCTCCAGCTTCTCCCGGTACTCCTCCCACCAACTCGCCTCCTTCTCCGGCACGTTGGACTTGTCCGCCCGATCCCCGACCGAGCCGTCCAGGAGTTCGCGGACGATGTCCGCGTGGCCCGCGTGGCGGCTCGTGTCGGCGCAGACGCGGGTCAGGAGGTGGTGGAGGGTCGTCGCCCGGCGCTCCTTCGGCCACCAGTGGACCAAGCCGACCGCGTCCAGGGGGAGTTCGGCGACCGTCGCGGCCGTGTGGGCCCAGGCGGCGCGGTACAGGCCGACGATGTCCGCGCGGGACTCCTCGGCCGTCGCCCACATGTCCGCGTTCAGTTCGGCGTCGCGGGTGTACCACCAGGGCGGCGGGTCCTCGGTGAAGTACGGCCGCCCGAACGTGTCGCCGAAATAGCCGAGTTCGATGCCCGCGCAGTGCTTGACCAGGCCCAGCAGATTCGTGCCGGTCGGGGTGAGGGGCCGGCGTACGTCGTACTCGCCGAGCCCTTCCAGCTTCCACAGCAGGGAGTCGCGGGCCTCCTGGAGGTACCGCAGCAGGTCCGCTTTCGGGTCGGGAAGGTCAGGGTCGGGAAGAGTCGTCTCCGTCATGCGCGGCAGCGTGTCACCCGGCACTGACAACTCCCGCCGGCCGACGCTCAGTCCGTGTCCTTCTTCGGGCCCTCGTCCTTGCCCCCGGCGTCCTTGCCGGTGTCCTTGCGCCGCAACTCCTCCTCGCGGCGCCGCAGGTCGGCCTCCCACTCCTTGAGGAGCGCCTCGTCCTTCTTGTTCTCCTCCTTCAGGGAGTTCAGGAACTCGGGGTTGTCGTCGGGTGCCACCCACGTCGTGCGGTGGTCGCGGTGCCACTCGGAGGGGGTACGGCCACCCGTCGGCGGCGTACGCACCTTGCCCGTCACGAGCCACGCGATCGAGCCCGCCAGCGGGAACAGCAGGATGATGAAGACCCAGGCGACCTTGGGAAGGTGCCGCACCTCGTCCTCGGGCGTGTTCAGGCAGTCGATGAACGCGAAGATCATCAGCGCCAGCGGAACCAGGAACAACAGCAGTCTGAGCATCGGGCGGGTTCCCCCAGGAAACGGCGTCGGGGCCCGGTGGCCCCGGTGTCGGGGCCAGGGTAACGGCTGGGGAAAATCCGGCGCAGGGGGCGGGCACACCCATCGGTACTACACGGTTAGCCCTCAGGTACGACGGGCCCGTGCGCGGGTCCGTGAGGTGCCTCGGCGATACTGGGACGCATGGCTTACGACGATCTTCGCTCCCTGCTCAGGGCCCTGGAACGCGAGGGCGACCTCAAGCGCGTGAAAGCCGAGGTCGACCCCTATCTGGAGGTCGGGGAGATCGTCGACCGCGTCCAGAAGGCCGGCGGTCCGGCGCTCCTCTTCGAGAACGTGAAGGGCTCGGCGATGCCGCTGGCCATGAACGTCTTCGGCACCGACCGCCGGCTCCTCAAGGCCCTCGGCCTCACGTCGTACGGGGAGATCACCGAGAAGATCGGCGGCCTCCTGCGCCCCGAGCTGCCGCAGGGCTTCATCGGCGTACGCGAGGCCTTCGGCAAGCTCGGCGCGATGACCCACGTACCGCCGAAGAAGGTCAAGGACGCGCCGGTCCAGGAGGTAGTACTCCAGGGTGACGAGGTCGACCTGGAGCAGCTCCCGGCCCTGTTCACCTGGCCGCAGGACGGCGGCTCCTTCTTCAACCTGGGGCTGACCCACACGAAGGACCCCGACAGCGGCGTACGCAACCTCGGTCTGTACCGCCTCCAGCGCCACGACAAGCGCACGATCGGCATGCACTGGCAGATCCACAAGGACAGCCGCAACCACTACCAGGTCGCCGCCCGCAAGGGCGAGCGGCTGCCGGTCGCGATCGCGTTCGGCTGCCCGCCCGCCGTGACGTACGCGTCCACCGCGCCCCTCCCGGGTGACATCGACGAGTACCTCTTCGCCGGCTTCATCGCGGGCAAGCGGATCGAGATGGTGGACTGCAAGACCGTACCCCTCCAGGTCCCTGCTACCGCAGAGGTAGTACTGGAGGGCTGGCTGGAGCCCGGCGAGATGCTGCCCGAGGGGCCCTTCGGGGACCACACCGGGTTCTACACGCCGCAGGAGCCGTTCCCCGCGCTGACCATCGACTGCGTGACGATGCGCAAACGGCCGCTGCTCCAGTCCATCGTCGTCGGCCGGCCCCCTACCGAGGACGGGCCCCTCGGGCGGGCCACGGAGCGGTTCTTCCTGCCGCTGCTGAAGATCATCGTGCCGGACATCGTGGACTACCACCTGCCCGAGGCGGGCGGCTTCCACAACTGCGCGATCGTCTCGATCGACAAGAAGTACCCCAAGCACGCGCAGAAGGTGATGCACGCGATCTGGGGCGCCCACATGATGTCCCTGACCAAGCTGATCGTGATCGTCGACTCCGACTGCGACGTCCACGACCTGCACGAAGTCGCGTGGCGGGCCCTCGGCAACACGGACTACTCCCGCGACCTCACGGTCGTCGAGGGCCCCGTCGACCACCTCGACCACGCGTCGTACCAGCAGTTCTGGGGCGGCAAGGCGGGCATCGACGCGACGAAGAAGTGGGTGGAGGAGGGCTACACCCGCGACGGCGGCTGGCCGGAGATGGTCGTGTCGGACCCGGAGACGGCGGCGACGGTCGACCGGCGGTGGAAGGAGTACGGGCTGTGAGCCGGAGTGGCGTGCGCGCGAGCGGCGGTGCGGGGGCGGGTACTAGTACCCCCCTACCTCAGGGTGATGCGGAGTACGGGCTGTGAGCGCGTCCGCTGCCGCGGTGCCCCAGCCGGGGCGTACGAGAGCTTTTCTGCGCCTCGTGATGATCGAGCACTCGATCTTCGCGCTGCCCTTCGCGTACATCGCCGCCCTCACCGCGATGTTCCAGCTCGACCGGAACATCCACTGGGGCCGGCTGCTGCTCGTGACGGTCTGCATGGTCGGGCTGCGGACGTTCGCGATGGCCGTCAACCGGATCATCGACCGGGAGATCGACGCGCGCAATCCCCGTACGGCGCACCGCGAGCTGGTGACGGGCGCGGTGTCGGTACGGCACGCGTGGACCGGCGCGCTGATCGCGGTCGTGGTCTTCCTGGGCGCGGCGGCGCTGCTCAACCCGCTGTGCCTGGCGCTCGCCCCCGTCGCCGTCATCCCGATGGTGGTATACCCGTACGGCAAAAGGTTCACGAACTACCCGCAGGCCATCCTCGGGCTCGCCCAGGCGATGGGCCCGATCGGCGGCTGGCTCGCGATCACCGGCGAGTGGTCCTGGGACGCGGTGATCCTCGGCCTCGCGGTCGGCATCTGGATCGGCGGCTTCGACCTCATCTACGCCTGCCAGGACATCGACACGGACCGCGAGACCGGCGTCCTGTCGGTCCCGGCCCGCTTCGGCATCCCCACGGCGATCTGGTCGGCCCGCGCCTGTCACGCCCTCACCACGGCCCTGTTCGTCTGGTACGCCCTGGCCACCGACGCGGGCGCCTTCTTCTGGCTGGGCCTCCTGATCGTCGCCGGCGCCTTCGTCTACGAACACACGATCGTCCGCCCCCACGACCTCTCCCGCCTCAACCGGGCGTTCTTCTCGGTCAACGGCTTCATCGGCATCGCCCTGTTCGCGTGCGCCCTGCTGGACCTGCTGGTGCGGGGGCTGACGGTCTGAGCAGGGCGCGGTACTAGCCGTGTACGCCTCCGGGGGTACCGGCAAGCTCACCGTCCCCACCCGTGCTCTCCCCGTCGACCCCAAGGTCCCCGGCCGGTCCTGAAGCTCTTCGTGCTCGCCGGTACGCTCAAGGTGTGAACGCAGGAGAAACGGAGCGCGTGCCTTGGATCGTGGGGGTGTCGGGGGCGTCGGGGACGCCGTATGCCGGCGCTGTCCTGCGGGCGTTGCTGGCAGCGGGCGAGTGTGTCGACCTCGTCGTCAGCCGGGCCTCGCGGCTCACCCTGCTGGACGAGACGGGGATCTCGTTCCGGGACGGGCACTGGCGCGAGGACCTCGGGGAGTGGCTCGGCAGGGGTGCGGACGGCAAACCTCAGAGCTACGACGTCGAGCTGAGCCGCGTACGGTACTGGCCGGCCGGTGACCTCGCCGCGGGCCCGTCCTCGGGGTCGTACCCCGCCAGAGGGATGATCATCGTGCCCGCGTCGACGGCGTGCGTCGCCGGAGTCGCCCTCGGTCTGTCGAAGGACCTCCTCCAGCGGGCGGCGAGCGTCACCCTCAAGGAGCGCAGGCCGCTGGTCGTCGCCGTCCGGGAGAGCCCGCTGACCGGCCAGACCCTGCGCCACCTGGTCACCCTGGACGACGCGGGCGCGAGCGTGGTCCCCACCTCGCCCGCCTTCTACGCCGGCGCGACCCACATCCAGGACCTGGTCGACTTCGTGGCCGGCCGGATCCTGGACTCGGCGGGCGTCCCGCACGGCCTCTACCGCCGCTGGAAGGGCGAACTCGGCGGCGGGGGCGGCGACGGCCGGGTACCCGGCACCGGGGGCGCGCGCGCCGACTGAGCGCCGCCCCCCGCATCACACACGCCCCGTACGGGTCTACCCGGGTAGTACGGGAGGCCGGCCCGGCGGCTGGGGAACCGGAGGCCCGTGGGGGACCCTCCGTACCGTCACCGGCACACATCAGGAACCTCGCAGATCCCTTCGAGCGCGAACGGATCTCTCATCGGAAGGCGCGAATCGCATGGACGCCGTGGACAGGCAGCTCATCCAGGCCCTGAGGGAGAACGGCCGGGCCTCCTACGCGGAGCTGGGACGCCTCGTCGGCCTGTCGGGACCCAGCGTCACCGACCGCATCAACCGGCTGGAGGCGGCCGGCGTGATCACCGGCTACCGGGCCACCGTGGACTCCGCCTCCCTCGGCCTCGGCGTCACCGCCCTGATCGGCATCTCCCTCTCGGACGCCGCCGACCACGAGGACGTCGCCCGCCGACTGAAGGACTTCGGCGAGATCGAGGACTGCTGGTTCATCGCCGGCGACGACTCGTTCATGCTCAAGGTGCGGGCGAGCGACGTGGACGGCCTGGAGCGCATCATCCGCCGCCTGTCGGGGACGAAGGGGGTCTCCCGTACCCGTACGACCATCGTCCTGTCGACGAAGTGGGAGAACCGGGTGGGGGCGCTGCCCGAGGAGGTCTGAGGGGTACTACGGGAGGGGGGTACTACACGCGGGGGTACCTTTGGGGGAGCTGTCGTACGAAAGGTGGAGGCATGGACGTCGGGCTCAAGCGCGAGCTGGAGGAGAAGGTCCGCTCCGGCGAGCGGCTGACCCGCGAGGACGGCATCGCCCTGTACGCGTCGGACGACCTGGCCTGGCTCGGCGGCCTCGCGCACGAGGTGCGGACCCGCAAGAACGGCGACGTCGTCCACTTCAACGTCAACCGCCACCTCAACATGACCAACGTGTGCACGGCGTCGTGCGCGTACTGCTCGTTCCAGCGCAAGCCGGGCGAGAAGGACGCGTACACGATGCGCATCGAGGAGGCCGTCCGGCTGGCGACGGAGATGGAGTCGGAGAACCTCACCGAACTCCACATTGTCAACGGCCTGCACCCCAACCTCCCCTGGCGGTACTACCCCCGGTCCCTGCGCGAGCTGAAGGCGGCCCTCCCGAACGTCTCCCTGAAGGCGTTCACGGCGACGGAGATCCACCACTTCGAGACGATCTCCGGGCTGTCCGCCTCCGAGATCCTCGACGAACTCATCGACGCGGGCCTGGAGTCGCTGACCGGCGGCGGCGCCGAGATCTTCGACTGGGAGGTCCGGCAGCACATCGTCGACCACCGCACCCACTGGGAGGACTGGTCGCGCATCCACCGCCTGGCGCACGAGAAGGGCCTCAAGACCCCGTGCACCATGCTGTACGGGCACATCGAGGAACACCGCCACCGCGTCGACCACGTGCTGCGGCTGCGTGAACTCCAGGACGAGACCGGCGGGTTCCAGGTCTTCATCCCGCTGCGCTACCAGCACGACTTCGTCGACCTGAAGGACGGCAAGGTCCGCAACCGCCTCCAGGAGCGCACCCGGATGGCGACCGGCGCCGAGTCCCTGAAGACGTTCGCGGTTTCCCGCCTCCTCTTCGACAACGTCCCGCACGTCAAGGTGTTCTGGGTGATGCACGGCGTGCAGACCGCCCAACTCGCCCTCCAGCACGGCGCGGACGACATGGACGGCTCGGTCGTCGAGTACAAGATCACCCACGACGCGGACAACTTCGGCACCCCGAACAAGCTGACCCGCGAGGACCTCCTCGACCTGATCCGCGACGCCGGCTTCCGCCCGGTGGAGCGCAACACGCGCTACGAGGTCATCCGCGAGTACGACGGCCCGGACCCGCTGCGCCGCGAGTCGCCGCAGCCGATGCGGGTGTGACCGAGTACTCCTCCAGTACTCACCGGGTAAGACCTAAGGTGGATCTGTGGCCCTTACCTTCACTTTCGATCCCGCCATCACCCCCGACCTCCGCGACGGCGTCCTCGACCTCTGGACGGACGTCTCCAACGCGGGCGGCGCCGTCGGCTTCGTCCCGCCCGTCGACCGGGAGACCGTCCGCCCGGCGCTGCTGAAGCACCTCGCGGACCTGGCGGAGGGCCGGGTCCGCCTGCTGGTCGGGCACGACGAGGCGGGCAAGGTCGCCGCGACCGCCTTCCTCAGCCTCAACACCCACCGCCTGATGGCGCACTGGCTGTGGCTCTACACGGTGATGGTCCACCCCTCCCACCAGGGCAAGGGGTACGGCCGCGACCTGCTCGCCGCCGCCGAGTCCGCCGCCCGCTCCCTCGACGGCGTCGAGGCGATCCGCCTCACCTGCCGGGGCGGCCTCGGCCTGGAACGGTTCTACGGGTCCTGCGGCTACAAGGAGGTCGGCCGCATCCCGGACGCGATCCGCGTAGCTCCCGGGGACGACAGGGACGACATCATCATGCTGCTCCCCCTGGTCTGACCCCCGTCCAAGATCTCCCGTCAGGCGTGGTTGACTGGACGACGGACCTTTTCGAACCGGAAGAGTGGATTGCCATGCTCCGCTACACGCTGATGCGCCTCGGAATCTTCGTGGGCTGCCTCGGGGTCGTCTGGGGTCTCGTCTACGCCGGAATCGTCCCGCGCGGCCTCGGCGACTCCAACGGCATGTGGATCGTGCTGCTCGCGCTGGTCCTCTCCGCGCCGATCAGTTTCGTCGCCCTGCGCGGGGAGCGGGACCGCGCCTCCGAGGACGTCGTCGCGCGCGTGGACCGGATGAAGGCCAACCTGGAGGCCAACCGCACCCAGGAGGACGCCGAGACCGACGAGGCCGGGCCGCGCGTGCAGGGCCAGACCTCCTGACGTACACAGCCGTCCCGGTCGGTGGCTGAGCCAAGCATCGCCGCCCGAGGGGGAGTTGAACCGCCGGACAGGCCCTAACCTTGGCTCATGGGTGCCGTGAAGACCAAGCGGATGCCGCGCGCGGTCCGTGAGCAGCAGATGCTGGACGCCGCAGTGCGGATCTTCGGACGCCGGGGCTACATGGCCGCCTCGATGGACGAGATAGCCGAACTCGCCGGTGTCTCCAAGCCGTTGGTGTACCTGTACCTCAACTCCAAGGACGACCTCTTCACCGCGTGCATCCGCCGCGAGGCCGCCGCGCTGGTCGCCGCGATCCGCTCCGCGATCGCCACGGATCTGCCCGCCGACCGCCAACTCTGGGACGGGCTGCGGGCGTTCTTCGCGCACACCGCCCAGCACCAGGACGCCTGGTCGGTCCTCCACCTCCAGGCCCGCACCCACGGCGAGCGGTTCGCCCTCGAAGTCGCCGCGATGCGCGAGGAGATCGTCGCCTTCGTCACCGGCCTCATCGTCGCCGCCGCCCGCGAGGCCCACCGCGACCCCGACCTCCCCGAGCGCGAGGTCGCCGGCCTCGCGGAGGCGCTGGTGGGCGCCGCCGAGTCCCTGGCGGACTGGGCGAACACGACGGCCGGCGTCACCGCGCGGGAGGCGGCGACGACGCTGATGAACTTCGCGTGGTCGGGGCTGTCGAACCTGATGGAGGGGCGCAGGACGTGGTCGGCACCGGAGTAGCTCGTGGGTCGGCACCGGAGTAGCTCTGGAGTAGTCCCCGGGTAGTACTCCCGCCCGCCTCAGCCTCAGGCC
>NZ_LIRL01000083.1 GCF_001419795.1 Streptomyces niveiscabiei | reverse complement strand
GGCGTCTCGCGGCTGCTCCCGCTGTCGCGTACCGGTGTCGAGCTGCTGCTTCCGTTGGCGCGTACGGCCCTCGTGGTGCCCTTCGTGGCGGCGGGGTTTCCGCCCGGTGGGCGGTCCCTCTTCGCGGGGCGGGGGACGTCTCCCCTGGGGGCGAGGAGGTTCAGTGCGTCGGCGGTTGCCTCGGTGAACTCGTCCGTGCCGGGGCCGTTCGGGCGGGGCCTGCCGTTGCCTGCCATGCGGGGCGCCTCCACGCGGTCTCGCACCGGGCTGTCGTCCGCGCGGCCCTCCCCCTGCCGGGGAGCCGCCGTGGGTCGGTGCACTCGTCCACGTTAGGTCTGTTTATGTGGAGAATCCGGTGCGGGACACGCCGTCGGAGCGGGCTTGCGCATGCGTTCGAGACGGACGGCGGGGCGGGGACGCGTACCGCTTAGACTGGGGGATCGGCCGGGTTTCCGGGCCGCGGCGGGGTTCTTCGTACGGACCGGCCGGGTCCCCACCGCCCCGGCTCCTGGCCCTCCACTCACGGGAAGTCGCAACGTGTCGCTCACGATCGGAATCGTCGGTCTGCCGAATGTCGGCAAGTCGACCCTGTTCAACGCCCTGACCAAGAACGACGTGCTGGCGGCCAACTACCCGTTCGCCACGATCGAGCCGAACGTCGGTGTCGTGGGCGTGCCGGACCCCCGCCTCGACCAGCTCGCGGAGATCTTCGGCTCCCAGAAGATCCTCCCGGCGACCGTCGACTTCGTCGACATCGCGGGCATCGTGCGCGGCGCGTCCGAGGGCGAGGGGCTGGGCAACAAGTTCCTCGCGAACATCCGGGAGTCCGACGCGATCTGCCAGGTCATCCGGGCGTTCAAGGACGAGAACGTCGTCCACGTCGACGGCAAGGTCTCGCCCAAGGACGACATCGAGACCATCAACACCGAGCTGATCCTCGCCGACCTTCAGACCATCGAGAAGGTCCTCCCGCGCCTCCAGAAGGAGTCCCGGATCAAGAAGGACATCGCGCCGAAGGTCGCGGCCGTCGAGGCGGCGAAGGAGATCCTGGAGCGCGGCGACACGCTGTTCTCCGAGGGCATCCTCCAGGGCACGGAGCGCGCCGAACTCCTCCACGACCTGCACCTCCTCACGACCAAGCCCTTCCTGTACGTCTTCAACGTCGACGAGGACGAGCTCACCGACGACGCGTTCAAGGACGAACAGCGCGCCCTCGTCGCCCCCGCCGAGGCGATCTTCCTCAACGCGAAGCTCGAAGCGGACCTGGCGGAGCTGGACGAGGCCGACGCGCTGGAGCTCCTGGAGTCGGTGGGCGCGGAGGAGCCCGGCCTCGCCACCCTCGCGCGCGTCGGCTTCAACACCCTCGGCCTCCAGACCTACCTCACCGCCGGCCCCAAGGAATCCCGCGCCTGGACCATCAAGAAGGGCGCCACCGCCCCCGAGGCCGCCGGCGTCATCCACACCGACTTCCAGAAGGGCTTCATCAAGGCGGAGGTCATCTCCTTCGCCGACCTCGTGGAAACGGGCTCCGTGGCCGAGGCCCGCGCGAAGGGGAAGGCGCGGATGGAGGGCAAGGAGTACGTCATGCAGGACGGGGATGTGGTGGAGTTCCGCTTCAATGTGTAGCGGGTGACGTACCGCCACGTCACTGATCTGGCAAACATGCAGGTCAATAGGGGTTCGGCTCTTCGGGGTCGGGCCCCTGGTTTTTTTCCGTGCTGGGATGGTGCCAGGAAACCTGACCCGTCGTCACCTGCCGTCACCCCTACTCATCCCTACCGTGCTGCGGTTGTGCCGGGATGGCGGTCGGCTCCGGTGCCGAGTCCCAGGCGCGGGCCGCAGCGCTTTTCCTACTCGTTTGACACGCTTGGGGTCATGGCTGAGACGACGTACGGCATCGCGGAGGGGCCAGCGACGCGGGTAAACCTGTCGCTGCCGGAGGGGACCGCCGAGGCGATCCGGGCGCGGGTGGGCAAGCGGGAGTTCTCCGCGTACATCGCCGCGGCGGTCGAGCGTGAGCTGCGCGGCCAGGTGCTGGACGAGTACCTGGCGGACTACGAGAACCGTAAGGAGCCGGGCTCCGAGCAAGCCCGGCAGCGGGCGCGGCACGTCTTCGACGAGGTGTTCGCCGAGGAGGCCGAGTGGCCCGCCGCAAGCTGAGTCACGAGGGGACGCTGGTCCTCGGCAGCGGGGGGTTTCGAAGCTGCTCGCCGACGACGAGCAAGTGGTGGCTCTGGTTGCCGAGGCCCGCTCGCGCGGCATGGAGGTCGTTATCAGCGCGCTCACCATCATCGAGGCCGTCCACGCCCGTACGAACATGTCTTGCCTGAACCGGGTGCTTTCCGGACTGCGCGTAGTCCCGGTGGGCGACGAGGAGGCGCGGGCGGCCTCGAAGCTGTTGATGGATGCCGGCTTGCGCGGGCACACCTACGCGATTGATGCGGCGGTCGCCGAAGCCGCGCTGCGACAGCACCGCCCTGTGGTCATGTTGACGGCCCCGGCGATGTGCTGGCTGCTTGGCCGCTGGGAGTGGTGGATTGCAGGCGGTACGGGAGTTGGTGAGCGCGATCAGGCTGCAGACGTTGCGCTTTGACCAGTGGGCGCCATGTCCGACGCCGCCGGGTTCGGCATTCAGGTGCCCGCCCATCTGCCCTGGTCCGCTACGGTGACTCGCATCTGGTCAGGCAGTGCGCGCCATAGCTGACCAGCGTCGACGCCGACGCCGACGGGATTGGCTGGCGACCGCCCAGCTGCTGCTAGAGCGAATCGAGTCACGGTGAGGGCGCGCAGGCTCCGGCCTTGGGAGACGTCGTCAGCCACACCTGCGGCCATTCCCACCTCGTCTTCCTGGAGGAGTTCGACAGCCGCCGGCACTGGCGGCCGTCGAGCAGATGCTGCGGGGCGGGGTTGTAGACGCCTCATCACTTCACTGGTGGGGGTAGAAGTTGGGGCGCTGGTCGACGTTGTCGTAGTAACGGTGGAACACGGGGGTGATGCCGCCGGAGAGCGGGGGGACGATCCAGCTCCAGTCTGCGGATACGGTGCGGCCCTGGCGTTCCTCCTTGGCCAGGTGGGCGAGGAAGCGCCGGGACTCCTCGTGGTGGTCGCTGATCCGGACACCTGCGGCCTCGAAGGAGTGCAGGACGGCGACGTTGAGCTCGACCAGGGCGCGGTCGCGCCACAGGGTTGACTCGCTGGTGGTGTCCAGCTGGAGGCAGGCGGCGACGGCGGGGAGCATGTTGTAGCGGTCCTCGTCGACGAGGTTGCGGGCGCCGATCTCCGTGCCCATGTACCAGCCGTTGAACGGGGCGAGCGGGTAGTCCATCCCGCCGATGCGTAGGCGCATGTTGGAGATGACGGGTACGGCGTGCCAGCGCAGGCCCAGTTCGGCCAGGCGTGGGACGTCGGGGTGGGTGATAGGGACCTCCAAGACCAGCTCCCGCGGCAGCTCGAAGAACCGGGGTTTGTCGTCGGGGGTGTCGATGACCAGGGGCAGGACGTCGAACGGCCCTTGGGGGCAGCCCTGCCAGCCGAGGCGGAGGATGGCCTCGGTGAGGTCGGCGGTGCGCGGGTCACCGAGCACGGTGCCGTCGTCGCGGCGGTAGCCGGCGTACCGGATGAGCTGCTCGTTCCACACCTGCGGGCCGGGCCGGCCGGGGGAGTCCGGGGCGAAGACCGAAATCACCGGCCTGATGCGCCCGCCGTTGGTCGCCTGGCGCAGGTGCGTGCACAAGTGCCGGTGGATCTCATCGGGGGCTGTGGCGTCCCGGCGGTCCAGGACGCGCAGGCTGTTCCAGTACAGGCGGCCGATGCAGCGACTGGAGTTGCGCCACGCGACGCGGGCACCGTACACGAGCTCGGCGGTGGTGTGCCGGTAGGTGCCCGTGGCGTCGATGGCGGCGCGGACCTGCTCCAGGCGCCGGGCGAGCGGGACGGGCTGATCGGACTGCTCCGCGTGGAACTGGCGCAGGAACTCCTCAGCCTCATTTGGATCGGCGACGCCGCAGGACTGCGGCGTCGCCGGTTCCGCCGACGGGACCGGGCCAAGGGACGAATCGGGCCCCAGTGCCGGGCACGCTGTCGGGGACGGGGCGGGCAAGGAAGGGCCCAGAGCGACTTCGGAGGTCACGATTCCTCGCAGGGGAGTAGAGCGCTGACCTCGTCAGCGGAGGCTGAGCGGCAGGGAGCGAAGGGAGCGGAATTCGAGGTTCTCGTTCCAGATCGGCTCGCCCGCCGTCCGGATGCCCGGGAAGCGGTTCAGCAGGGCGACGTAGAACCACTTCAGCTGCAGGGAGATGAGCTGCGCGGCGAGACAGGCGTGCACCCCTTGGCCGAACGACAGGTGCCGAGCGCTGTTGGGACGGTCGAGGTCGAAGTCGTTCGGTCGCTCGAACATGTTGGCGTCCCGGTTGGCCGAGCCCAGGAACAGGGCGAGAGTCTGCCCGGCCTCGATCCGTACGCCGCCCATCTCGACGTCCTTGGCCGCGACGCGCCAGGTGAACTGGTTCGAGGCGTTGTAGCGGAGGACCTCGTTCGCCGTGTTGTCCACGCACGCCTGGTCCGCCAGGAAGCGTTCGACCTGCCGCGGGTTGCGGGCGAACGCGAGCGTGCCGCTGCTGAGAGAGCCCGGCGTCGTGGGCGCGAACAACGCGATGAACACCAGCGCCAGCTGGTGCACGGTCTGTTCCGGCGTGGTCTCGGTCAGGCCGTCCTGGGCGGCTGCCAGGCGGGCGATGACGGTGTCCGGCAGGACCTTGCCCCGCATGCCCTGGAGGAGTTCGGAGGCGTACGTGTGCAGGTCGGTGAGCTTTTCCAGGATTATCTCCTGCGTCACCGGCTGATCCTTCGGACCGGAGTGGTACGTCATGATCGTATTCACGCGCGGGATGAGGAATCCGAGGTCCTCCTCGGGGACCCCGAAGGCGTGCACGGCGGAGCGTACGGGGAGTTCGGCAGCCAGGGCGGGGACGGCGTCGATCTCGGTGGCACCGGCCGGGATGGAAGCGACCAGGTCGTGCGCGACCTTCTGGAGGACTTGGTCGTAGTGCTGGTGCGCGGCACGGGTGAAGCCTGCGCGGACGGACCGGCGTAGCGCGTCGTGGAGCGGCGGGTCCGTGTACATCACCACGTTCTTGGTCCAGCGGTGGAAGATGTTGTCCGGCGGCAGCGGCTGTCCGGGGAACTTCGCGGCCAGCACTTCCGTCCCCCGGTCGGCGGTGAGCCGGGGATCCTTCAGCCCGGCGGCGCAGTCGGCGTACGTCAAGACCGCCCAGGCGTTCAGGCGCTCGACCCAGTGGACGGGGCGGCGCTGGGCCAGGTCGGCGTAGACAGGGTAGGGGTCGGGCACGATGGACGGGTCGGCGAGCGGCGAGGGGACGGTCACAGGGGCTTCCTTGGGGTAGTCGAAAAGGGATGCGGAGCCGGGGATCGCGGCAGGAATTCCGGGATGGGAGGCGAGCCCTCGATCCCGTGGTTGTCAGTCGCGGCGCATACGTGTTGACAGGGCGGGCGGCGCGGCATCGCCGGGCGGGATCTCCGGCGACGGGGCGAGCCCGGCCACGGAGCGGAGGAATCCTGTGGCGAGCGGCGGTGATTCGCAGGTGCCGTTCGGCGCGGAGATCGGCTTCTCCGACGAGGACCTGAGCTACTGCGTGCGAGCAACGGGGCTGCTGGATCAAGAAGCGGCCCACAGGAGAACCACGCTCACATGTGTTGCCTGTCCTGGTGACGGAGGCGCCGTGGCACCGGAATTCCTCTCTCTTGAAGATCGTGCGCCGGCACACCTTCATCATGGATAGGCATCCCCGACGAAATCTTGTCGATCGGTGACTGATCCTTAGCTGTTGGATGCCAGTTCCGCTATGCACCTTTCGATACCTTCGCGGACAGGGGACCTGCGCATGGCGCGAGGTGCCGACGAAAGCTGCCGCACCACGAGGCGCCTTGTCATATCCCGGTAAAGCCGGGAGGGAATTGGAGGTTTTCCCTCGTCCTGACAGCGACTGAGCTTGTGAGGTCGTTGGCGTGAGGGACGGACCGGTTCCGGCGAGGCATCCGTCGATGAGTGGGAAACATACCGGATTTCCTCATTCCGTTTCGATGGTCCGGCTGAG
The DNA here is from genome assembly GCF_001419795.1 of Streptomyces niveiscabiei. Taxonomy (GTDB): domain Bacteria; phylum Actinomycetota; class Actinomycetes; order Streptomycetales; family Streptomycetaceae; genus Streptomyces; species Streptomyces niveiscabiei. The sequence continues at coordinate 16,272 of NZ_LIRL01000083.1, read as the reverse complement.
GTGCTCGGAGAGTGGTGAAAGCGGTGCGGGACCGCAGCGGCGACCAGAAGCCTTCCGCCGGGTTGAGGCCGGGTGCGTAGGAGACCAGCCGGTAGCGGGTCGGCCAGTCCTGCCGGGCGATGAACTGCCGCATTCCATAAGCGAGATGAACGTTCAGGATGCCCCGATGTTGCGGCAGGCGGCAGAAGACGAGGCGGCGAGGAAGGTGGCGGTTGCATCTGACCGTATATCTCACGGGTGACGTAGCGTCTGAGACGCCGGATGTCGATGGACCGGCTCAGCCTGGGAACACGCAAGCCGCAGTCCGGCCGCACTTTCCCCGGCCGACCCGCAGACCGGGCTCTCCTGGGTCGAGTTGGTCCGTGCCGTCGTGGCTCGTTCCGCCCTTCTGCCCGGCCCGCCGCCGGGGAAGTCGCCGCTGGTCGCCCTGCACAGGCCGGCGGTCGCGGACGAGGTGTTCCGGACGCGACCGCCGGAACCTTCCGGCCTGAGACCTGGCACCGAAGGCACTCACCGTGTGTATCCGGCCGGGCCAGGCCCTCCGGCTCCGCCGAACCGGCCCACCTGGTAGGCGCCGGCCGGCTGCCGGGTGATGACCAAGGGATCGCCGTGGAGGACCTGTCGGTGGCGGGACTGGCCCGCACGAAGCTGACCAAGTCCGTGCACGACGCCGGGTGGCCATCGTTCCTCAGCATGCTGGAGTACAAAGCGGAACGGTACGGCCGCACCCTGGTCAGGATCGGCCGGTTCACACCGACCTCCCAGACCTGCTCCAGGCCGCGAGGGAGTTGCCGTAGCAGTCGAGATGCGGATCCATGGGGATCCCCTGACCGAGTCGCAGTTACGCCCTACTGACCGCGCAGCCCCGCAACGTGGGACACCGAAGGCTGTGTGATGTGGCGGGAGTTCGCGACCGGCCCGCAGGCGGTCGGCAGTGCATGAGCTGCATGACGGCTGTGCCCAGGGCCATCGATCCGTGCCGCCTAGCCCCGGGCCGCGTAGTGGCACAGCAACGATCGAGAAGGCGGGAACCCTCCGGCTTCAGCCCGAGGTGCAAGTCACATCACCTGGCCAGGAGTGCTCGTAAGTTGCGTGCGTGCCGGTGGAGGCGTCCACGGTGTCCGATGCTTCGCGCAGTGCGGGCACGTCCCGGGTGGGCGACCGAAGAGCGCACGCGAGGAGGTGCGGCGTCGGCACTCCGGTGACCAGGACGCTCCCCTTCGGCCCGGTGGAGTGACCGAGGTGTGTCGTGTGGTGGCGTCTGAGCTGCATGGTGCGGGGGCAGGCCTCCCGTGCCGGGACCGTGCTGACTCGGCTCGTCCACGACCACGTTTCGGGGCCCTGGTCCTTTCTCGGGCCGGGGTGGCGCCGGGAACCCCGTGCCGAACCGTGGGCGACACGTCGTCCCTGCCGCCGTCATGCCCTCGCCGTTTCAGGTGAAACAGTGCTGCTTCCGGTAATCGCGGGGCGACATTCCGTAGGCGCAGCGGAAGTGTCTGCTCAGCATCGCGGCATCCAGCATCCCCCAGTCCGCCGCCAGCTCATTGATCTTCCGATGCCCCAGGCTCGGATCCCTCAGATCGCATGCGAAACGCTCCAGGCGACGGCGTTTGACATAGCTCATGACGCTTTCCCCGATCGGTCCGAAAACTCGATGTAACTGACGCACCGATATGTTGTGTTCGGCCGCGAGGGTCGCCGGGCTGATCTCGGGGTCGGCCAACTGCCGGTCGATCGACTCCTGAACCGCGATCAGAAGTGGATCGCATCCCCCAGAGTAATGCTTTCCGAGCTCGGCATATGCGATTCGCGTCGCGGAGATCGCCAGGATGCGCACGACCTCCTCCATATACGAGGACAGAATCCCATCGGTTTTCATCATCTCCACAGCCAGGGTATTCAAGAACGAAAAAAGAAATCCGGATCCGGGACCCTTGGCAGCATCCGTCACGATAAAAGTCCCCCGAGGCGACACCGGGAGTCCATCCTTCGCTTCGTCGGCGAAACGCAGTACGAGGAGTCGCGAAGCAACGGGCACATTCATCGAAAAGGGAACGTCGCCGTCCGTCATAACCAGCGTCCCCGCGTCGATCTCCGTACCGTTTCCGGTACCAGCGATGAACGCCATTCCTGACAGTACGCATATGACTGTTCTCTGCGGCGTCAAGGCCGCCTCCGAGTTGATTGCCTCGAACTCGATGACGGCTGGACCGGAATCTATGATCGTCACCTTGACCCCGCCGGCCTTGAAAGATTTTATCTGCATGCCTGAGCTCGACAAAAGGCAGTACCTTGCGCTCGGCGCGTCGGCCGGAAATCGAGTGAAGCAAGATGCTTCCCCCTTCTCGGCTCCGAGCGCGACAAACAGTTCAGAACAGGCCACGGCGAGATCCTCCGCAAGGAACGAACCCAGTCGTTCACCCGCTTAGTTTGATTGAAATTTCAACTACCAGGTCAATCGGGTCTGGCGCCGGAGGCGGGAGAATCCTGGTCACAACCCGCGGGTGCGATCGATGCTCCTCGCGCGCCGCAGACGGGTCAGGTGTGCTGACATTCCGCTGCGGACGTCTCCATCGTGGGTGCGTGGACCCTCGGATCCACGTTGGGTGACTTGCTCACCCGCTGCGTCGACCGAGGGGAGGTGCGATCTGACAGGCCTGTGGCCAGCCGTCTCCGCCGGCTGGCGTCAGGCAGTCACCCGGGTCACTGCATCGCACCGCATAAACGCTCCTGCGCCGGAGTCCGTGGCGACGCCCGAGCGAGCCTCGCTCGCACGGCATGCCGCCGCCCGGGCCAGGGTGGCCGTAACGGTCGCGCCCCGTTTCTCCATGCCGTGGCCAGCGCCTCCGGAAACAGTGCGGAGAGAGAAACTCCGTCGCCGCGATCGGGTTTCCAGGTCTGTCCGAGGCAAATTTGTCCATCAGGTTTTCCTCACTCATCACGAGGCCACGAACGGCCGTAAGGGGAAGGGGCCGTGCGCGTCTTCGCTTACTGAGTCCGTGCGAGTCCGTCACTGCTCATCAGGAGGTGCTGCGCTGTACAAGAGAGCGCTGTGGGAGCGCTCCCGCTTATTGACAGTGCCCTGCGGGTGGCAGTCCAGTCAAGTACCTACTGATTGACCGGAGTTGTGTGTTGGCTCCTGAGGGTGCGCACACAGGAGCATTGTCTTGGCGGGCGGTGCGCAAGCCACCTGCGGGATTGTCGGCGCAGCCGTACGTGCGTTCATCGAACTCGCCCGTTGGGTTTACCTCACCAGCTATCCGCTCAACTGCACTCACTCGCTACGCCGGGGTGGTTGACTGAGGCGACGGCCCGCCGGACGGACGGAGTCGTCGAGCGCGAGCGCTGCCGATGCGGGAAGTCACAGGCAGCTCCCTGCGCTTTCCTCCGGTCGCGGAAGTCTGGTCTTCCTGTGTCGAATTTGTTTGTCGAAATTTTGCGAGGTGGCGGGGGCTGCAGGACCCCGGGCGCGGATCACCACCTCACCGTTGCCCGACCCCGCTGGATCGTCGGCACGTGGCCTCCTCGCAGTAGCTCCCGCTGCAAACGGAAGCCTGGCGTCCAGAGGCAACGACGCGGTCACTGACCGACAAGACTGCGCCGCGGAAACAACCCCATGATGCTTATGTTCCAACGTGCGAGAACCATTCACAGGGGGATTCCCGGTGCTACGACACCTGCTTCATCGGGACGGACAAGACATTCTGAGAACGGTTCTCCTGCAACCGCTTCTCGATCCGGCGGCCCGTCGGCCGCACGCGGTGGCTCGGGTTCTCGTAGGAGAAGCCGGCACCCGTACCCCGTGGCCCCCCGAACCGTCGTCGCTCACCACTCCTGGCGCCACTCGGCCCCACGTAGGCCCGACGTCTTTCCCCTCCCCTGCTTCCGCTTTCCATGCCATCGGCTTGAGCGCGCCCACGGGCGGCTCGACGACAGAGAGGAACGGATACCTGTGTCGCACCTGACCGGTGAAGATCTCCCGGAGGGAGCGCTCGCCACGACGTGGCCGAGTCTCCTCGAAGCGCGGGTGGCCGACACACCTGACGCCATCGCGCTCGTCGCCGGGGACACGGCGCTCACGTACGCGCAGTTCAATGCCCGTGCGAACCGGCTCGCCCGGTGGCTGAAGTACCTCGGCGCCGGGCCGGAGCGGTCGGTCGGGCTGGTGCTGGGCAGGTCCGCGGACTTCTTCCTGTGCGCGACGGCCGTGCTCAAGTGCGGGGCCGCGTACCTGCCGCTGGATCCGAACTACCCCGTGGAGCGACTGTCCTTCATGGCCCGGGACGCAGCACCCGTGGTGCTGGTGACGACGTCGGACGTCCGGGGCGACCTTCTGGGCCAGCTGCCCACCGGCAGCCTCGTGGTACTGGACGACGAGGCCACCGAGGACGTACTGCGCCGTCTGCCGGACCACGACATGGAGGACGGGGAACGTTTGGAGCCACTGCGCCCCGCGAGTCCCGCCTACATCATCTACACCTCCGGCTCCACGGGGATCCCCAAGGGAGTCGTCGTCACCCACCAAGGCGTCGCGAGCCTGATCGCGACCCAGCGTCGTCGCCTCGCCGTCACCGGCGCCTCACGCGTGCTCGCCTTCTCGTCCCCGAGTTTCGACGCCAGTTTCTGGGAGATGTCGATGGCGCTGCTGGCCGGGGCCGCGCTCGTGGTCGGCAGGCCGGGGCGGCTGCTGCCCGACGCCGAACTGGCCGCGTTGATCGCGGACCACGGAGTCACTCATGTCACTCTCCCGCCCTCGGTCGCGGGTGCGCTGGGCCCCGACATGCTGCCTCCGAGCGTGACGCTGGTCGTCGCGGGCGAAGCGTGCCCGGCGGCTCTCGTGCAGCGCTGGCGCCCGCACCGGACGATGGTGAACGCCTACGGCCCGACGGAGTCCACCGTCTGCGCCACCATGAGCGATCCGCTGGCCGACGACGTGGCGCCGCCGGTCGGCCGGGCGGTGGACGGCACCCGGATCCATGTCCTCGACGACCGCCTCGCACCGGTTGTGCCGGGAGCGGTCGGCGAGATCTACATCGCGGGGCACAGCCTGGCACGCGGGTACCTCGAGCGGCCGGGTCTGACCGCGCAGCGGTTCGTGGCGGACCCCTTCGGCCCGGCCGGCAGCCGTATGTACCGCAGCGGTGACCTCGGCCGCTGGACCCGTTCAGGAGACCTGGAGTTCGTCGGCAGGGCGGACGACCAGGTCAAGGTACGCGGCTTCCGTATCGAGCCGGGCGAGATCGAATCCGTCATCGCCGGGTGCCGCGGGGTCCGGCAGGCCGCCGTCGTCCTGCGTGAGGACCGGCCCGGAGAGCCATACCTCGCCGCCTACGTCATACCCGAGAACGCGGCCGCCGACGAGGCGGCCGGCGAGGAACCGGACGGTCAACTCGATGCCTGGCGACGGCTCTACGACGATCTGTACGGCCGAGCCGACACCGCCGACTTCGGCGAGGACTTCTCCGGCTGGGTGAGCAGTTATGGCGGGCGGCCGATCGAGGGGATGCGCGAATGGCGTGAGCAGACCGTGCGGCAGATCCGCGAACTGGCTCCGCGCCGCGTACTGGAGATCGGCTGCGGTTCCGGTCTGCTGCTCTCGCAGCTGGCGGGTGACTGCGAAAGCTACTGGGGCACCGACATCTCCGGGGCCCTGATCGAGCGGCTGCGCGGGCAGGTCGCCGAGCGCCCCGGCCTCGCGGACCGGGTCGTCCTGCATCAGCTCTCCGCCCATGAGCTGGGGAGTCTGCCCAGCGGCGGCTTCGACACCGTCGTGCTCAACTCCGTGATCCAGTACTTTCCCTCAGGCGATTACCTGTTCGACCTACTGCGCGAGGTGTCCCGGCTCCTGGTACCCGGGGGCGCGGTGTTCCTCGGCGACGTCCGTAACCTTCGTCTGCTGCGCACCTTCCACGCCGGGGGGCTGCTGGCGGCGGCCACGCACACCGACACTCCGCAGACGGTCTGCGCGGCGATCGACCGGGCCATGGCGCAGGAGAAGGAACTGCTCGTGGACCCGGAGTTCTTCACGACGGCCGTCGGCGCGCTGCCCGGCATGACGCTGGAGTCGTGCACGCTCAAACGGGGCGGGTACGACAACGAACTCAGCCGCTATCGCTACGAGGTGGTGCTGCGCAAGCATGCCGGGCCTGCCGATGACACCGGGCCCACGGACGACGCGGGGCCGGTCGTGCGACTGCGGTGGGACGGCGAGATGGCGAGCCTGGCCGACGTCGCCGATCGGCTGCGTCGTGGGAAACCGGAGCGGTTGTGCGTCACCGGGATCCCCAACGGCCGGGTGGCCGGCGAGCATGCCGCGACACTCGCGCTGTTCGACCGGCGCCCCCTGCACGAGGTGCTGTCCCTGGGGCAGGCTCCGGCGGGCGTGGCACCGGAGGACCTGCGCCGGCTGGGCGCGGAACTGGGCTACCGGGTCGACTGCACCTGGTCGTCCGAGGACGACGCCCTGATCGACGCTTCCTTCACACGCGCCGGAGCGCTCGTGCCGCGTCCCGCCCCCCGGACCGACGCGGAGCCGGACGGTTTCTCCCCGGCCCGGTTCACCAACAGGCCGGCGTTCGCCCGCCCCGACTCCCAGACGATGGCCTCTCTTCCCGGGCAGGTCGCGGCGAAGCTGCCGGCCTTCATGGTCCCGGAGGTCTTCGTCCCGCTCGACAGGCTGCCGGTCACGGTGAACGGAAAGCTCGACCGCGGCGCCCTGCCCCGGCCGCGGCGCGCCGCCCATGCCTCGGGACGTCCGCCCAGGACCGCCCGCGAGGAGGTACTGGCGGCGATCTTCGCCGACGTACTCGCGACAGCCGACGTCACAGCCGACAGCGACTTCTTCGCCGTCGGCGGCAACTCCCTGCTGGCCACCCGACTCGCCGCCGAGGTCCGGCGGCGCCTGAACACCGAGATGCCGCTGTCGTGGCTGTTCGAGTCGCCCACCGTCGGCGCGCTCGCCGCCCGCTTCGACGCGGGGGACGAGGCCAGGCCGCTGCCCGTGCCGAGCGAGTACGCCTCCGGCAGCACGGCGCCGTTGTCGGCCCAGCAGATGCAGATGTGGCACGAGTACCGCCGAAGCCTGTGTCGCGACATGTTCAACGTGCCGCTGTCGCAGCGGCTGACCGGTGCCGTCGACGCCGAGGCACTGCGCGCCGCCCTCGCCGATGTCGTCACCCGGCACGTTCCGCTGCGCACGCTCGTCCAGGACGACGGCAGCGGTCCGTGTGCGGTGATCACGGAAGCCACCGCGGACGACATCCCATGGACGGAGACCAGGACCACGCCCGAGCGGCTGTCCGAGGATCTCGCGCACGCCGCCCGCCGCCACTTCGACCTCGAGACCGAGATCCCGCTGCGGGCCGTACTGTTCACGCTCGGCCCGGACGAGTCCGTACTGCTGCTGGTCATGCATCACATCGCCGCCGACGGCTGGTCCTTCGGCCCCCTGCTGGAGGACCTGGTCCGCGCCTACCGCGCCCGGACCGAGGGGCGCGCACCACAGTGGGAGCCGCTGTCCTTCGGCTACCTCGACTACGTCGCCTGGCAGCGCCGGCTGCTCGGCGCCACGGACGACCCGAGCGACGTCGCGCTGCGCCAGGCGGAGTACTGGAGGAAGACGCTGCACGGTGCCGACGACAGGCCGGTCCTGGAGACCGACAGCCCGGCGCCGGCCCAGCAGGACTTTGCCGGCAGGTCCCTCGATCTTCCGCTCGAAGTCGGCGGCCACCGGGTGCTGACAGCCGCGGCCCGTGAGCACGGTGTCACCGTCTTCATGATCCTGCACGCCGCGCTCGTCGCACTGCTCGCCCGCAGGGGAGCAGGAGGGGACGTCACCGTCGTGACCGCGGTGGCCGGCCGGACCGACACCCAGTTCGAACCGCTGGTGGGCCTCTTCGCCAACACCTTGGCGCTGCGCACCGACACGTCGGGCAACCCCACCTTCCGCGAACTGCTGGACCGGGTCCGCGTGACCGATCTCGGTGCCTATGCCCACCAGGACCTGCTCTTCGAGCGCCTGGCCGACGTGCCACCGCCCCAGGTGTCACTCGTCCTGCGCACGGTCGCAGCTCCGCCGGCCGACCTGCCGGGCCTCACCATCAGTCCCGGCCCACGGCCGGCGAGCGAATCCGCCCGCTATCCGGTGCTGTGGACCGTGGAGCATCTGGCCTCCGCCGCGGACGGCGGGACGCTGCGCAGCCACATCCAGTACCAGAGCGGGCTGCTGCGCGACGACACGGTCGTCCGGCTCGCCCAGCAGTACGAAGTCGTGCTGTCCCTGTTGTTGAAGGATCCCGATCTCCGCGTCCAGGACCTCCCACTGCAGTGACTCCCAGGGCCAGCCCGTCCGATCCCATCATCTGTGAGGTCCACTCGATGTCCATGCTGCCGCCGGGGCGAAGCCGCACCACGGCCTCGCCCGCCGGGGCCCAGGCCGGCCCCGAGTTCACCCCCGGCCTATGGGGACGGCTCTTCGAAGCCCGTGTCGACGCCGCCCCCGAATCCACCGCGATCAACTCCGCGAGCGAGCGGCTGAGTTACGCCGAACTGAACCGGCGGGCCAACCGCCTCGCCAGGTTGCTCATCGCACGTGGCGCCGGCCCGGAGAGCCTGGTCGGTCTCGCCCTGCCGCGCTCGACCGACTTCGTGGTGGCCGTGGCGGCCGTACTGAAATCGGGCGCCGGCTACTTCCCGATGGATCCGGACTATCCTCCGCAGCGGCTGGCGTTCATGCTCGCCGACGCCGCTCCCATGCTGGTGCTGACCAGGAGTGACATCGAGCCCGAGCTGCCGGCCGAGGCGGCCTCCCGCACGGTGGTGCTGGACGACCCGGCCGTCGTACGGACCCTGGCCGACTGCTCCGCGGCGGATGTGGCGGACGACGAACGCGGCGCCCCGCTCCGGACCCGGCATCCGGCCTATGTCATCTACACCTCGGGTTCCACCGGTACTCCCAAAGGAGTGGTCCTCACCCACCACGGCATCGCCAGCCTGGTGGGCAGCCATGCGCGGGACCTGGGGATCGGGCCGTCCAGCCGGTTGCTGCTCTTTTCCTCGCCGAGTTTCGACGGCGCCTTCTGGGACGTGTCGATGGCCTTGCTCACTGGCGCCACGCTGGTGGTCGCACCGCGTGAACGGCTCCTGCCCGGACCGGAGTTCAGTGCGCTCGCCGCCGAGGAGGGCATCACCCACTTCACCCTGCCGGCCTCCACGCTCGCCGCCCTGCCGGACGGCGCTCTGCCCGCCGGGGCCACCGTCGTCAATGTGGGCGAGGCCTGCAACAGCGAGCTGGTGCGCCGCTGGTCGCCGGGCCGGCTGCTGGTGAACGCGTACGGACCGACCGAATCGACCGTCTCCGCGACCATGAGCGGACCGTTGGCCGGGGCAGGCATCCCGCCCATCGGCCGTCCGCTCTCGGACACCCGCATCCACGTCCTCGACGAGCGGCTCCGGCCGGTACCGCCGGGAGCGGTCGGAGAGATCCACATCGCCGGAGCGGGGCTGGCCCGCGGGTACCTGGGGCGGCCCGCGCTGACCGCCGAGCGGTTCGTGGCCGACCCCTTCGGGACGCCGGGCGAGCGGATGTACCGGACCGGCGACCGGGTGAGGGTGCGTGACGACGGGCAACTGGAGTTCGTGGGCCGGGTCGACGACCAGGCGAAGATACGGGGTTTCCGAGTGGAGCCCGGCGAGGTCGAAGCCGTGCTGCGCGACCATCCCGAGGTCGCGCAGGCCGCGGTGGTGGTCCGGGAGGACACTCCGGGAGACCAGAGGCTCGTCGCCTATGTCGTGCCGGACCACCCGGCCGTGCGGCAGGCCGACGACACCACCTCGGAGCACGTCGAGGAATGGCAACGGCTCTACGACGAGGTCTACAGCGCAGTGGGAGCGCTCCCCCTGGGGGAGGACTTCAGCGGCTGGAACAGCACCTACGACGGCGAGCCCATTCCCGTGCCTCAGATGCAAGCCTGGCGGGACGCCACGGTCGACAGCATCCGTGCCCTGCGACCGCGCCGGGTACTGGAGATCGGCGTGGGCACCGGGCTGCTGCTGTCCCGCCTCGCCGGTGACTGCGAGGCGTACTGGGCCACCGACTTCTCCGCCGAGGTGATCGAGACACTCGGCAAGAAGGTGGACGTCGACCCGGTGCTGCGGGAGAAGGTCCACCTGCTGCACGGTCCCGCACACGACCTCCCCGGCCTCCCCGAGGGGTACTTCGACACCGTTGTCCTCAACTCGGTGATCCAGTACTTTCCGTCGGCCGACTACCTGGTGAGCGTCCTGCGCGAGGCGGCACGCCTGCTGGCGCCGGGCGGCCGGGTGTTCGTCGGCGACATCCGGCACCTGCGTCTGCTGCGCCCGCTGCGCAGCGCCGTCCGGCTGCGCTCCGCCACCCGGCGGGAAGCCTCTGCCTCCGCCGTCCGCGCGGCGGTCGAGCAGGACCTGGTGGATGAGAAGGAGTTGCTCCTCGACCCCGCGTTCTTCGCCGCGGTACCCCGGTGGATCCCGCAGCTCCGCGGGGTACGCACAGCGGTGCAGCGCGGCACGCACCACAACGAACTGACCCGCTACCGGTACGACGCGGTGCTCATCAAGGAGCCGGTGGAAACCGGTACCGCTGCGCCGGACGCGCAGACACTGACCTGGGGCACGGATGTCAGCGGACTGCAGGAGTTGTCCGGCCTGCTGGCCCGCACCCGCACGTCGCTGCTGCTGCGCGGCGTGCCGAACAGCCGGATCCTCGGTGAGGCATCGGCCGCGACGGCGCTGACCACGGCCCGGTCGCTCGACGAGCCGTTGCGGTTGCTGCAAGAACCGGCGGCAGGGATCGACCCCGAGGAACTGCACGCCCTGGGCGGGGGCGCCGGCTGCGAGGTCCACCTCACGTGGTCGGCGCAGGACCCCACGCGACTGGACGCCTGTTTCACACCCGTGGGCGGTGAACCGGGCGCCGTCCCGCTGGCGGAGTCCGCCGACAGCGGCAGGACGTCGCCCGGTGACCACGCCAACCAGCCGACCACGCACCGGACCGGCAACGCCCTGATGGGCAAGCTCCCCGGCTATCTGGCCGCCAGGCTCCCCGCGTACCTGCGGCCCAGCGCCGTGGTACGCATCGCGTCGCTCCCCCTCACCGTCAACGGCAAGCTCGACCGCACGGCGCTGCCCCGTCCCGCCCTGTTCCCGCGGGCTGACGGGCAGGCGCCCCGCACTCCGCGCGAGGAGATCCTCGCCAATCTCTTCGCCGATGTGCTCGGCCTGCCCGGGGTGCCGAGGGACGCCGACTTCTTCGCCCTGGGCGGCAACTCGCTACTGGCCACGCGCCTCGTCGGCCGTATCGCGAAACACCTCGAAGTCGATGTTCCGATCGCCTGGATCTTCGAGACACCGACCGTCGAGGGCCTGGCCGGGCGTACCGCTCCGGCGAGCAGGCTCCGCCCGCTGTTGCTCTGCCGCGACGAGAACCACGCGGCGGTGCCGCTCTCGCACAGCCAGTACGGCATGTGGTTCATCAACCAACTCGGCGGACCCGCGAGCCGGATCTACAACGTGCCGTACTGCCTGCGGATCACGGGCCGGGTGGACACCGGGGCGCTGCGGACCGCACTCGATGACGTCGTGGCTCGTCACGAACCCCTGCGTACCGTCTTCCCCGATGACGGTGACGGCCCCCGCCAACGGGTCCTCGCCCCCGAGGACGCCGCGGTGGTCCTTCATGAGACCGACGCCGCCGAAGACCGTCTGGCCGGCCACCTGGCGCGGGCCGCGGCGGAACCCTTCGAGCTCAGGACGGACCTTCCCCTGCGCGCACGCCTGTTCCGGCACGGACAGGACCGGTACACGCTCCTGCTCCTGATGCACCACATCACCGTGGACGCCTGGTCGCTGGCCCCCCTGACGGCGGACCTGGCGCACGCCTACCGGGCGCGGCTGGGGCAGCGGGCCCCGCAGTGGCAGCCGCTGCCGGTTCACTATCGCGACTACGCCGTATGGCACAACGAGCAAGCAGCCGAGGCGCAGGACCGCGGCAGCGGCTTCGGGCGCCAGCTCGCCTTCTGGGAGCGGACGCTGCGCGGTCTTCCGGTCGAGACGCGGCTGCCGGCCGACCGGAGCCGTCCGGCCAGACCTACCTATCGTGGCGGCACCGTCCACACCCACGTCGAAGCCTCCCTCCATCAGGAACTGCTCAACTGCGCGCGGGAGACGGGCGCGACGCTCTTCATGGTGCTGCACGCCGCGCTCGCGGCACTGCTGACCCGGCTGGGCGGCGGCACCGACATCGTCGTCGGCACCGCTGCCGCGGCGCGCACGGACCCCGCGCTGGACGACCTCGTCGGGCTGTTCGCCAACAGTGTCGTCCTTCGCGTCGACACCTCGGGCGACCCGACGTTCCGCACCCTGCTCGCTCGGACCCGGGCCGTGGACCTCGACGCCTTCACCCACCAGGAGGTCCCGTTCGACCAGGTGGTGGATCGCGTCAACCCGGCACGCCACCCGGCACGTCACCCGCTCTACCAGACGGCCCTCGTCCTGCACGCACCGCCCGGCGACGGCCATCGGGCCGACTCCGTCACCCTCACCCCCGAACCGCCCCCGAACACCGGAACGGCCCGCTTCGATCTGATGTTCAACTGGGACGAGAGCCGGGACAGCGCCGGCCTCGCCCAGGGCCTCACCGGCCGTACCGAGTACAGCTCGGACCTCTTCTCCCAGGAGACAGTCGAACTGCTCCTGGAGCGGTATCTCCTGCTGCTGTCCGCCGCGGTCCGCGACCCGGACGCACGCCTTCACACCCTGGACATCCTCACCGAGCCGGAACGGCGGGCCTTCTCACCACGGCCGTAGCCGTCCGACCCCGAATCATCGCGAAAGCCACCGAAAGCACCGTCAATTCCCGGTGCCGGGCCCTCTTTGCCGACTAGGAGAAATTCACCGTGCCCTCACCCTTCGACGACCATGACGGGCAGTTCCATGTGCTCCGCAACGAGGAAGGCCAGTTCTCACTCTGGCCGAATTTCGCCGACATCCCCTCCGGGTGGCGTTCCGTGAGCGGGCCGAGCCCCCGCGGAAGCGCCCTTGAGTACATCGAGAAGGAATGGACGGACATGCGCCCGGCGTCCGTCCGTGAATGACCCGGCCAATAACATCGAGCGGGGCCACGGGTCGCCGAGAACCGGGCCGTTTACGGCTGGCTCGGCTGGGCGACCGCCGATTCCGAGGACGTGGTGTCCCTGCCGATGGTCTCGTACGGCACCGACGCCGCACCGGCTCCGGTGGTGGTCCCGAAGGCCGGCCGGGGCCGGGCGAAGCGCTTGGGCGGTGCTGGACCGGCTGGGTGGGGCACGTCGGTGCCCCACCCAGCCGAACGCCGGACGACGGAGACGGACTGTCTCGGCGCGATGCTGGAGACCTTCCGGAAACCCGGCGAGTCCGGCGTAGGTGCCGACGAGGGTTCGTGCCTGCCATCGGGTGGGCACCCGGGAAGGAGCGCGCCTGCCACGTGTCGGCTCCGCCGCCATCAAGGGTGACCTCCATTCCGCACCCGTCGCCGGTTCTGTCGTAGACGCCGTCCTCGGCGTGTTCACGGACGGCGGGCGCAGCGGTCACGAGCGTGTGATGGCCGCGTCGACCCGGCCGCGACGGCGTCCTGGCACCTGGACGCGCAGTACTTGTTGGGCAGCCGACCGCGTCGCACGGCACCTACGGCGGATTCACCGAGCCGGACCTGCAGGACTGACGTGAGTACTACCGCGACAACGCCGCCCGGCTCTCCCGGGTCAAGGCGGCCTGTGACCCGGACCGCTTCTTCAGTTTCGACCAGGCGGTATGACGCGAGACGCCGTCACGACGCCGCACGGCCCAGGCCTGCGGTCTTGGAAAGGAAACGACACCATGGAATCTCCGGCCACCCAGGTCGACCCGGCGAACTCGCCGTTGGAGCCCTATCACATCTACCCGGAGGCCAAGTCCTGCCCGGTGGCGAAGGTCGGTCTGTGGAACGGCACGCCGGCGCACGTGTTCTCCGGGTATGAGGATGTGCGGACCGTGCTGCAGGACAGGCGGTTCAGCTCGGACTCGCGCCGACCCAACTTCACCGAACTCACTCCGACGCTCCAGTCGCAGGCCGCGGCACCGCCGTTCGTACGCACCGACAATCCTGATCACCGGCGCCTGCGAGGCACCATCGCACGCGAGTTCCTGCCCAAGCACATCGAGCTGCTGCGCCCCGCGATCCGCGAGATCGTCCAGGGTGTGCTCGACGGGCTCGCCGAGACCGCGCCTCCCCAGGACATGCTCGAGGCCTTCGCCGTACCGGTCGCGTCCGCGACCGTCTTCCGGCTGCTGGGGATTCCGGCCGAGGACCGCGCGTTGCTCACCCGATGCGTCAAGGGCGTGGTCTCGGCGGTGGGGAGCGAGGACGAAGGTGCCGAGGTGTTCCGGACACTCGGCGAGTACATCGGCGGGCTCGTCCAGGACCCCTCCGAACTGCCCGAGGACAGCCTGATCCGGCGCCTGGTGACGGGCCCGTACCAGGAGAAGCAGCTCACCTTCCACGAGACCATCGGCGTGATCCTCATGCTCATCGTCGGGGGCTACGACACGACGGCCAGCACCATCTCGCTGTCCTTGGTGAGTTATGCACTGCAGCCGGAGAAGTTCTCCGTCGTCCACGAACACCCGGAGCGGATACCCCTGCTCGTCGAGGAGTTGCTGCGCTATCACACCGTCTCGCAGCTCGGACTGGGCAGGATCGCCACCGAGGACGTCGAGGTGGGCGGCGTCACGGTGCGGGCCGGCCAGATGGTGGTGGCGGCGCTCCCCCTGGCCAACCGGGACGAGAGTGTCTTCCCGAACCCGGACGAACTCGACTTCGACCGCCCGTCCGTGCCCCATGTCGGCTTCGGTTACGGACCCCACCAGTGCGTCGGCCAGGCACTGGCCCGAGTCGAACTCCAGGAGGCCATTCCCGCGGTGATCCGACGGCTGCCCGGCATGCGGCTCGCCTGCGCTCTGGAAGACCTGCCGTTCCGGCACGACATGGCCACCTACGGCATCCATGAGCTGCCCATGACCTGGTGACCGGGCCTGCCGCGAGGCGAGCACCAGTGTCACGTGCCTACGACGCGTCGGCCGAGGGAGCAGCGCAGCGGGCGGTCATACCGGCGCGCCCGCCTCTCGGCGTCGCTCGAATCCTGGTTCTGGATCACTATCAGTGCCAGGGCCACGGAGGGCCGACAGTGACCCACTTGGTGATCTTCGCCCGAACCTGATCTTGATCTGAGGTCAGGAGGGAGAGGGTGATCTGCGTGGAGGACTGGGCGGAGATTCGCAGGCTGCACCGGGCCGAGCAGATGCNNCTGGGCATCTCGAAGAACACGGTCAAGCGGGCATTGGCCAGCGACCGGCCGCCGAAGTGCGAGCGTCCGGCCAAGGGCTCGGTGGTCGACGCCGTCGAGGTAGAAGACGGTCCTCGGGGGGCCGTGCTGATTCTGTGCTGACTGGAATCTCTCAGAACCCCGTTTACGCAGGTGAGAGCCTTACTGTTAACGTTCCGCTTCAACGTCTGACCTGCTGATCCAGCACGCACCCCAAAGGGCCGAGCTCTCCCGAGCCCGGCCCTTTTCTCAGCTGGGCCGCGGTGGGGTGAGCTTGTCGAGGTCCAGGGTGATGTCGAAGGGGACGGGGCGTTTCAGGGTGGTGCGGAAGATGCCGGCGGGGGCGTAGGCGCCGGTCGGTTCGTCGAGTTCGTAGACGTGGACGACCGGGGCGCCGTCCTCGTCCTCGATGCACCAGTAGTGAGGGATGCCGGCCTCTGCGTATTTGCGGAGTTTCACTGTGCGATCACGATGGGCGGACTCAGGGGAGACGACCTCGATGACGAGTTGGACGTCTTCCGGTGCGAACCATGTGCGGTCGCCGTCGAAATCGGCCGTCGTCACCAGCAGGTCCGGTTCAGGGCGGTTGCGCGGGTCGAGCTTGATGGTCATTTCGCGGCCGACCCTGGCGCTGGCAGGCACCTGCTCCATGAGCGCGACAGTGAGCATGGTGATGAGGTGGCCGTGCCACCACCTCTGGGGCGACATCATGAAAACCAGTGCTCCGTCGATCAGCTCGGTGTGGCGAGGTGCCTCGGGGAGGCGGTCCAGATCCTCCGCGAACCAGCCTTCCAAGCGCGGCGGGCGCATCCAGTCGGGCAGTGCGGTCATGGTTCAACCGTAGCGACTTGGCGGGGCGTGGGCCACGAGATCATCGACAGGGGGGCTGGTGTGGGGC
>NZ_LIRL01000829.1 GCF_001419795.1 Streptomyces niveiscabiei | reverse complement strand
GGCGTGGGAGGGGGTCGAGGTGACGCGTACGGTCTCGGCGCCGCGTCCGGTGCCGTTGCAGCAGGCGCCACTCGACAAACGTGTAACGAAGTAGGCGCCCACACCCCACCCGCCCCTTGCATTCCCAGGCGCCTCGATAGACTCGCCGGGCTGTAAGAAGGATCATGTTGACGGGGTGGGACACTTCCGATGAGCGACGCAATCACCACGCAGCGGCCGTCCGCCGAGACGCACGGCCACGAGAGCAACGGCGCCGGCCGCCACCGCGGCCAGCAGTCGGCCCACGACGCGGAGACGGCCCCCCACGGCCGCCACCGCAGGCCGACGGAGCAGGCGGAGTCGGCTGCGGCGTAGCCGGTTCGAGCACGCGGGTCCCGCTGGTCACCGAGGGGTGACCGGCGGGGCTTTTTGCTGACGACGGCGCTCTTGCGTCTCGCTCCGGCGCTGCGGCGCGCGCTGTCCCCCGATGGTCCGAACGTCGTCAACTCGGCGGGGGCGGCGGCTACTCAGACCGTGTTCCATCTCCATGTGCACCTGGTGCCGCGCTGGCACGGGGACGCGTTCGGCCCGCTGTGGCCGGGGCGTTCGCAGCGGCCTGCGCAACAGGACGAGGGAGTGGCGGAGTTGATCAGGGCGGAGGTGGCGGGAACGGCGGGGCGGCACTCCGGTCCTGCTGACTCCTTGTGAGCCGGCCCTGTGGGCTCCTTGTCAGGGCCGGTCCTGTCGGCTTCTTGTGCGGGCGGAGTGCTCTACTCCCGTCGCAGGCCCAGGACTTCGGACGCGCCGAAGGTCTCTCCGCTGGGTCGCTGTGCGTAGTGCGGGGTCAGTACCGCGTCCAGTTCGTCGTAGGTGAAGGCGTCCTGTTTGCTGTCGAACTTGGCGCGGACGCGGGGGCGTTCGACGACGGCGACCATGCCGCCGTGGACGACGAGGAGTTGGCCGTTGACGCGGGCGGCGGCCGGGGAGGCCAAGTAGCCGACGAGGGGGGCGACATGGGCCGGGGAGAGGGGGTCGATGCCCTGGTCGGGTTCCTCGACGGCGGCGAAGACGTCCTCGGTCATGCGGGTGCGGGCGCGGGGACAGATGACGTTGGCGGTGACGCCGTACTTGGCGAGGGCGAGGGCGGTGGAGACGGTGAGGCCGACGATCCCGCCTTTGGCGGCAGCGTAGTTGGGCTGCCCCGGGGAGCCCGCGAGGAACGCTTCCGAGGAGGTGTTGACGATCCGGCCGTACACCGGGCCCCCCTCCCGCTTCGACCGTTCACGCCAGTGCGCCGCCGCGAACCGAGTCGTGTTGAAGTGCCCTTTGAGGTGGACCCGGACGACCGCGTCCCACTCCCCCTCGGTCATGGAGAACACCATCCGGTCGCGCAGGATGCCCGCGTTGTTGACGAGGACGGCCAGCTCGCCGTACGTGTCGATCGCCAACTCGACGAGTTCGCGGGCCTGTTGGAAGTCGGAGACGTCCCCGGTGTGGGCGGTGGCCTCGCCCCCGGCGGCGCGGATCTCGGCGGCCACCTCCTCCGCGGGGGTCGCGGACGCCTCGCCTGAGCCGTCGCGGCCGGCCTGCCCGTAGTCGTTGACGACAACAGCCGCGCCGAGCCTGGCGAGTTCGAGCGCCTCGGCGCGTCCGAGTCCACGCCCGGCGCCGGTGACGATCGCCGAAAGTCCTTCCAGGGGACGGGACATGACGGTTCCTCAGATCTCTATGCAGGTACGCAGGGCGACGCCGGTGCGCATCTGGTCGAGTGCCTCGTTGACGTCGGCGAGCGGGACCCGGTGCGTGATGAGCCCGGCGAGGTCGATGCGTCCGGCCCGCCAGAGGGCGATGGTCCGCTCGTAGGAGCGCAGGACGTCGCCGCCGCCGTACATGGACGGCAGGATCCGCTTCTCGTCGAAGAACAGCTCGAACATGTTGAGTTGGAGGAAGTCGTCCATCGCTCCGGCGCCGACGACGACGAGGGTGCCGCCGCGCCGGGTGTTCTCGTAGGCGGTGCGCGCGGTGGCGGACCGGCCGACGACCTCGAAGACGTAGTCGAACCCCTCGCCCCCGGTGACCAGTTGCTTCGCTCCGGGCAGCTCGTCGGGCGAAACCGCCTTCGTGGCACCGAACTTGAGCGCGGCCTCGCGCCGGGACGCGACCGGGTCGACGGCGACGATCTCGGCGGCCCCCTTGAGCCGCGCGCCCTGGATCGCGGAGATCCCGACGCCCCCGCAGCCGATCACGGCGACGGACGAACCGGCTTCCACGTCAGCGGTGTTGAGGGCGGCGCCGAGCCCCGTCGTCACCCCGCAGCCGATGAGCGCGGCGATGTCGAAGGGCACGTCCTCGGGGATCGGCACCGCGCACCCGGCGTCGACGACGACCTCTTCCGCGAACGTGCCGGTCCCCGCGAACCCGAACAGATCCCCGGCGGGGCGGCGGAAGTTGGGGGTTCCGGCGTTCATGAACCCGGCGAGGCACAGCTCGGTCTGGCCGCGCTTGCAGGCGGGGCAGGCGCCGCAGGCGGGCAGCCAGCACACGACGACCCGGTCCCCGGCCTTCAAGTGGCCCACACCTTCCCCGACTTCGAGGATCTCGCCCGCGCCCTCGTGCCCCGGCACGAACGGTCCCGGCTGCGGCAGCACCCCGCTCATCGCGGACAGGTCCGAGTGGCACAGCCCCGTCGCCCGCACCCGGATCCTCACCCTGCCGGGCCCGAACCCCACGGCCTCGACGTCGTCGAGGACCTCCAGCTTGTCCTGACCGATCTCGTGCAGTACGGCTGCGCGCATGGGCGCGACTCCCCTCAGATCATGGCGTGTTGGACGATCGTGTCGGCGAGCACGGGCGCGTCGCCGCGTTCGGCGGCGCTCACCGCGACGCGTACGGCCCCCTCGCCGCGCCACATGCGGATACGCAGCGTCTCCCCCGGGTACACGACCCCGGCGAACCTCGTGCCGTACGACCGGACTTGGCCCACGTCCCCGTCCAACTCCGCGTCCACGACGGCCTTCAGCGTCATGCCGTACGTGCACAGGCCGTGCAGGATGGGCCGTTCGAAACCGGCGCGCTTCGCGAAATCCGGGTCCGCGTGAAGGGGGTTGTGGTCGCCGGAGAGGCGGTACAGGAGGGCCTGGTCCTCGCGGATCTCGCGCTCGACGGTCAAGTCCGGTTCCCCGGTGGGGGGTTCGAGGCGTCCGGAGGGGCCGCGCTCGCCGCCCCAGCCGCCTTCGCCGCGTACGAAGATGTGCGCGTCGCCGGTCCACAACGGGCCGTCGGCGTCGGCCACTTCGGTGCGCATGACGAGGACGGCGGCCTTGCCCTTGTCGTACACCGCCGCGATGCGGCCCGTCGCCGTGGCCGTTCCCTCCGCCGGGATCGGGCGGTGGATCGTCAACGACTGGGCGCCGTGCAGGACTTGGGACAGGTCGACGTCGACTCCCGGCATCGACAGGCCGCTGATCACTCCGGGGGAGCCGTTTCCGGCGACCGTCGCGAAGCTGGGGAGGACGTGCAGGCGGGATTCCAGGGTGTAGCGCAGTTCGTCCGGGTCGGTGGCGGGGGTGCCGGCGCCGATGCCGAGGTGGTAGAGCTGCACGTCCTTGCGGGTCCAGGTGATCTCGCCGGTGCGGGGGGCGGCGGCGAGGGCGGCGGCTGCGTCGATGGGCAAGGGGGCTCCCTGGTGGGGCTTGTCGGTGCGGAGCGCAGGGTGGTGCGGTGCGGTGCGGGGCGGTG
>NZ_LIRL01000828.1 GCF_001419795.1 Streptomyces niveiscabiei | reverse complement strand
CCTTTCGGGGGAGGGGAGTTGAGGAGGTGTGGTGCTTTGCGGCGCGGTGGGTCGAGGAGGTGCGGTGCTTTGCGGCGCGGTGAGTTGAGGCCGCCCGCCGCGAACGACTGCACCCCGCTCGGGTCGCCGTCCCGCGTGAGCCGGGTCAGCCCGACCTGGAGCGCCGGCCACCAGTCCCTCCGGTACAGCGCCTGCCCCAGCGCGCCCACGAGGTCCTGGCCCGTGAACTCCCCGCCCAGATACGACCGGACGGGGTGCGCGTCCAGCGACCGCACCAGCCGGACGACCTCCTCCCGCGCCGCGCGCGGCTCCTCGCCCAGCGGGCAGGCGGGGCCCCGCGCGCACCAGGACGTGAAGCCGTCCAGCGCCGCCTGCTGACCCCGCGCCCCCGCGATGCCCTGCTCGGCGACCGGCTCGGTCAGCGTGTCCACCCCGTCGAGCGCCAACCTCCCCACGCGGCGCGGGAACTGCGCCGCGTACACCGCGCCGAGCCGCGAACCGTACGAGAAACCGAGGTAGTTGAGCTTCCGCTCGCCCAGCGCGGAGCGGATCACGTCGAGGTCGCGCGCGGCGAACACCGTGCCCACGTACGGGAGTACGGGCCCCGAGTGCCGCGCGCAGAGCCCGGCGATCTTCCGGAGCCGCGCCAGCAGCGCCCCCGGGTCGTCGCCCGTCACCTCCTCCTCGTCCGAGGCCCAGTCCCCGCAACTCACCGGAGAGGAACGGCCGACGCCCCGGGGGTCGAAGGAGACGACGTCGTAGTGGTTGGTGAGATCGGCGAACGTCCGGCGGCTGTAGGCGAGTTCGGGTACGCCCGCCGCGCCGGGCCCGCCGAAGTCCAGCACCACCGAGCCGTGCTTCTTGCCGGTGGCGGGGTAGCGGGCGAGCGCGAGTTCGAGGGTCCCGGCGCCGGGGTGGGCGTGGTCGAGAGGGACGGTGACCTTTCCGCACTCCAGATCCTTCGGCACGTCCTGGTCCTCGCACGCCGACCAGACGACCCGCTGCCGGTCGAAGGGGGCGGAATCCGGGGTGGGGGCGGCTGTCCCCGCGCCGAGCAGGGAGACCGCGACGACCAAGGTGACCAGCATCGATGCCTCCCGGAGCGCAGTGCCCACGGTCACGATAGGCGGGGTTCGCGGGGCGCGCCCGCCGAGGTGCGGGGGG
>NZ_LIRL01000827.1 GCF_001419795.1 Streptomyces niveiscabiei | reverse complement strand
CTCCCCCACTCCCCCGCAACGCCTCGAACAACGCATGCACCCGATCCGACCCCGCCAACTCCTCCAGGCTCACCGCCCTCCCCTCCCCGTCCGCGATCGGCAGCCGCCAGTTCGGATACTGGTCCCACGTCCCCGGCAGGTTCTGCGGACGCCGGTCCCCGACCGCGTCCGGCAGCCACACCCCGACCAGCGAGGCGGGCGTACGCATCAGGTACCGGTACACGGCCCGGACCTGGGACTCCTCGTCGCCGCCACCCCCGCCGATCACCCCCAGCCACTCCCGCACATCGGCTGCGGACGCGGCCCGTTCCCCCTCCAGCGGCCCGTCCAACAGCCCCAGCCGCTCCCGGAGTTCGACATGCTCCCCGCTGAGGCGGGCGGCGGTGGACGGCAGGTCGTGGGTCGTCGCCGTGGCGAGGCAGTCGGCGCGCCAGCGTTCCGCCGGGACGGGCCGCCCGTCCCCGTCCCAGTCGCGCTCGAACCACAGCACGGACGTCCCGAGCACCCCGCGTTCCCGCAGGGTCTCCCGCACACCGGGCTCGACGGTCCCCAGGTCCTCGCCGATCACCACCGCCCCCGCCCGCGAAGCCTCCAGCACCAGCACCGCCAGCATCGCCTCCGCGTCGTACCGGACGTACGCGCCGTCCACCGGCGCCTCGCCATCCGGCACCCACCACAGCCGGAACAGTCCCATCACGTGGTCGATCCGCAGCGCGCCCGCGTACCGGAACAGCCCGCGCAGCAGCTCCCGGAACGGCCGGTACCCCGCCTCGGCGAGCCGGTCCGGACGCCACGGCGGCAGCCCCCAGTCCTGGCCGAGGGAGTTGAAGGCGTCGGGGGGTGCGCCGACGGACATCTCCCGGGCGAAGAAGTCCTGTTGGGCCCAGGCGTCGGCGCCGCCCGGATGCACGCCGACGGCGAGATCGTGCACAACACCGAGCGCCATGCCCGACTCCCGCTGTACGGCGCCGAGTTGGGTGTCCGCGTACCAGGCGAGCCGGCAGTGGAAGTCGACCCGCCGCATCAACTCCAGCCGGGCACGGGCGGTTTCGTCGGACCGGGGGTCGCGCAGCCCCGCCGGCCAGCGCGTCCAGTCGGTCCCGTGCACCTCCGCGAGCGCGCACCACGTCGCGTGGTCCTCCAGCGCCTGCCCCTGTTCGGCGAGGAAGTCGCAGTACACGGCCCGCCGCCCCGGCCCGAGCGGAACGGCGGCGACAGCTTCCAGCGCCTCGCGCTTCAACGCCCACACGGCGTCCCGGTCGATCAACTCCCCCTTTTCCAGGACGTCTTGGCGCAGCGCGGCACCCCGAGCCTGGAGCGCGGCGCCGTCGACGTAGGCGAACTCGGGAATCTCCTCGACCCGCAGGTACACGGGATCGGGGAACCGCCGGGAGGAGGGCCGGTACGGCGAAGGGTCGGTAGGCGGCCCCGGCACGGCCGCGTGCAACGGATTGACCTGTACGAATCCCGCGCCGAGCCCTCGCCCGGCCCATTCGACCAGCTCCCGCAGGTCCCCGAGGTCCCCCATGCCCCAGGAGCGCCGGGAGAGCAGCGAATAGAGCTGGACGAGAATCCCGTACGACCGCGAGGCCGGAGTGGGCAACCGCGCGGGCGCGACGACGAGTTGGGCGACGCCGGTCCGCCCGTCGGGGACGGTGACGGTCAACTCGTGTACGCCGAGGGGCAGTTCGTCCAGCCTGTCCCGGACTTCTCCCTCCTCGGTGACGATTCGCACCGCGCTCCCCTCGGGAAGCGCGGGCGCCGCCTCGCCCGCCCACTGCACCAGCGTCGGCGCCACCACCCGCTCCCCCAC
>NZ_LIRL01000826.1 GCF_001419795.1 Streptomyces niveiscabiei | reverse complement strand
TGGTCGAGGTCGTCGTCGCCGCCGAGGAGCGCTTCGGGGTCGCCATCCCCGACGAGGCCGCCACCGACCTCAGGACGGTCGGCGACACCATCGAGTACATCCTCGCCAGCCGCTGACGGACCCGTACGTCCCTTCCCCGCTGTGGAGTGATTCGCAATGAACTCGTCAGATCGCCGTGTGGTCGTCACCGGGCTCGGAGCCACCACGCCGCTGGGCGGCACCGTCGCCGACACCTGGCAGGGGCTGCTGGCCGGCCGCTCGGGCATCCGTCTCCTGGACCACCCCTGGGTGCAGGACGTCGTCGTGCACATCGGCGCGGAGGTCGCCGTCGAACCGGCGGAGGTGCTGCCCCGCACCGAGCTGCGCAAGCTGGACCGCTCCGCGCAGTTCGCGCTGATCGCGGCCCGCGAGGCATGGGCGGACGCCGGTTTCACCGGCCCCGCGGGCGCCGGCGGCGAGGCCGACCCCGACCGGGTGGGCGTCGCGCTCGCGACCGGCATCGGCGGGGTGACCTCGCTGCTCCAGCAGTACGACATCCTCAAGGAGCAGGGTTTCCGCAAGGTCTCCCCGCACACGATCCCGATGATGCTGCCCAACACGCAGGCGGCCAACGTCGGCCTGGAGATCAACGCCCGCGCCGGTGTCCACGCGACGGCGAGCGCCTGCGCGTCCGGCGCCGAGTCCATCGGCTACGCGATCGAGATGATCCGCACAGGCCGGGCCGACGTGGTGGTGGCGGGCGGCACCGAGGCCGCGATCCACGCCCTGAACATGGCCGCGTTCGGCAACATGATGGCGATGTCCAAGCGCAACGACGCGCCCGAGCGCGCCTCGCGCCCCTACGACACGGACCGCGACGGGTTCGTGATGGCGGAGGGCTGCGGGGTCGTCGTCCTGGAGTCGGCGGAGCACGCCGAGCGGCGCGGCGCGCGGGTGTACGCGGAGGCGGTGGGGCAGGCGATGTCCTCGGACAGCCACCACATCACGCAGCCCGAGCCGTCGGGCCGGGGCATCGCGGCGGCGCTGTGCACGCTGCTCGACACGACCGACCTGACGCCCGCGCAGATCGCGCACGTCAACGCGCACGCGACGTCCACGCCGAAGGGCGACGTCGCGGAGGTCAAGGCGCTGCGGAAGGTGTTCGGCGACGACACCGACCACTTCGCCGTCTCCGCGACCAAGTCGATGACCGGGCACCTGCTCGGCGGCGCGGGCGGGGTGGAGACGGTCGCGACGGTGCTGGCGCTGCACCACCGGCTCGCCCCGCCGACGGTCAACATCGACAACCTGGACCCGGAGGTCGAGGCGGACATCGTCCGCGACGAGCCGCGCGCGCTGCCGGAGGGGCGGATCGCGGCGCTGAACAATTCGTTCGGGTTCGGCGGGCACAACGTGGTGCTGGCGTTCCGGACGCCGTGAACCCTTCCCTGACAGCAGGTCAGCTTCCCTTGCCGCAAGGGGAGTTGGCCTCCTGGGGGTTGCGCCCACGGCCTACTGGGGGTTTCACCCGCGGCCTACTGGTGGTGGTACCCGTGCCTGCGCGCCGACTCGTTCTGCTGCGCGAGGCGCCTGAGCGCGAGGAGCGCGGGTTCGAGGAGGGCGGTGAGCAGGAGGGCGCGTTCGGCGCTCTCCAACGGGTCGTCGATACCGTCGAGTTGATCGAGGTCCAGCTCGGCGGTGCGCTCCGCGAGGCGGGCGTACGGCAGGAGGGTGGTGTGGTCGACGGGGGCGCCGAGGGAGCGCAGTGAGGCGATGGTCCCGGCGAGCGCGGTGCGGGCGGGGGCTCCGGCGTGCACGTCCCAGCCCAACTCGGCGATGAGGGCGTCGACTTCGGCGGTCCCCTCGGCCGCGGGCGGCTCGTCCGGTTCGCCGGTGACGCTGATCGCGCCGATGACGAGGCCGAGCAGGATGTGCGGGTCGCCGCCGTACTCGGCGACGGCGTCGAGGACGTGGCGGGCGGTGCTGACGGGCAGTCCGCGCACGCTGGTCAGCGCGCGGATCAGGCGCAGCCGGCGCAGGTGCTGTTCGTCGTACTCGGCCTGGGTGGCGGAGGTCTGGCGGCCGGGCGGGAGCAGGCCCTCGCGCAGGTAGTACTTGATCGTCGTGACGGAGACGCCGCTGCGGCGGCTCAGCTCGGACATGCGCATCGGTGGGGCCCCGCTCTGTCTTC
Organism: Streptomyces niveiscabiei; assembly: GCF_001419795.1. GTDB lineage: Bacteria > Actinomycetota > Actinomycetes > Streptomycetales > Streptomycetaceae > Streptomyces > Streptomyces niveiscabiei. The sequence goes on along the minus strand of NZ_LIRL01000826.1, from coordinate 5,318 downwards.
CGGCCGTACGGACTTGCGGCTCACGATTGGATACCTCTACTGTCTAACATAGATAGTGAAGGTATCCAATATCGAAAGGGCACCGTCATGCCTGCGCTCCGCTGGACCACCCCCACGCCGCCGGACACCGACGCCTACCTCATGGCCTCCCGCTTCGAGGTCCGCACCTTCGCGGACGCCCTGCGCTTCCTGCTGAAGACCCCCTCGGTCTGGAAGCAGGTCAAGGGCGCGCCCGGCGCGTACGGTGCCGCCCTGCTCGCCGAACCCCTGAAGCGCACGTTCTGGACCCTGTCGTCCTGGGAGAGCAAGGAGGCGCTGTACGCGTACGCGCGCGCCGTGCCGCACCAGCCGGTGATGACCGCTCTGCGGCCGACGATGAAGTCCTCCACCTTCACCTACTGGACGGGCTCGCCCGCGATCGACTGGGCCGACGCGAAGAACCGCCTGGCCGAGGAGGCGGCGAAGTGACTCCCCGCCGAAGCCCGGGACCGGCCGCAACGTGTACGGGATCACGCCGAGGACCACTAGACCGCTCATATGAACGCTGGGTTACCATATGAGCGCCGTCCGCTCGTGCACATGAGCGCCGCCTAGCTCGAAAGAGAGCGTTGTGACCCTCAACGAGGACTCGTTCACCAACTGGATGAACCGCGAGGAGACCGCGGAGTCGATGATCCCGGTCATCGGGAAGCTGCACCGTGAACGGGACGTGACCGTCCTCGTGCACAGCCGCTCCCTGGTGAACAAGTCGGTCGTCAGCATCCTGAAGACCCACCGGTTCGCCCGCCAGATCGCGGGCGAGGAGCTGTCGGTCACCGAGACGATGCCCTTCCTCCAGGCGCTCACCGCGCTCGACCTCGGCCCCTCGCAGATCGACCTCGGGCTGCTCGCCGAGAGCTACCGCGCCGACGGACGCGGCCTGAGCGTCGAGGAGTTCACGGCCGAGGCGGTCGCCGGGGCGACCGGCGCGAACAAGATCGAGCGCGGCGCGGGCCGCGACGTCGTCCTGTACGGCTTCGGCCGTATCGGACGGCTCGTCGCGCGCCTGCTGATCGAGAAGTCCGGCTCGGGCAACGGCCTCAGGCTGCGCGCGATCGTCGTACGCGGCGGCGGGCCGGGCGACCTCGTCAAGCGGGCCTCGCTGCTGCGCCGGGACTCGATCCACGGCCAGTTCCACGGCACGATCACCGTCGACGAGGCGGCCGGCACGATCACCGCCAACGGCAACGAGATCAAGGTGATCTACGCCGACGACCCCTCCGAGATCGACTACACCGCGTACGGCGTGACGAACGCGATCCTCATCGACAACACCGGCAAGTGGCGCGACCGCGCGGGCCTGAGCGAGCATCTGCGGCCCGGCATCGACAAGGTGCTGCTGACCGCGCCCGGCAAGGGCGACGTACCGAACATCGTGCACGGCGTGAACCACGACACGATCAAGCCGGACGAGCGGATCCTGTCCTGCGCGTCCTGCACGACGAACGCGATCGTGCCGCCGCTGAAGGCGATGGACGACGCGTTCGGCGTGGAGCGCGGGCACGTCGAGACGGTGCACTCCTTCACCAACGACCAGAACCTGCTGGACAACTTCCACAAGTCCGAGCGCCGGGGCCGCTCCGCGCCGCTCAACATGGTGATCACCGAGACGGGCGCCGCCTCCGCCGTCGCGAAGGCGCTGCCCGAGCTGAAGGCGCGGATCACCGGCAGCTCGATCCGGGTGCCCGTCCCGGACGTCTCCATCGCGATCCTCAACCTCCAGCTCTCGCGCGAGACGACCCGCGAGGAGGTCCACGACTACCTGCGCGAGGTGTCGCTGACCTCCCCGCTGCGCCGCCAGATCGACTTCACGACCGCGCCCGACGCCGTCTCCAGCGACTTCATCGGCTCCCGGCACGCCTCGATCGTCGACGCGGGCGCGCTGAAGGTGGAGGGCGACAACGCGATCCTCTACCTCTGGTACGACAACGAGTTCGGGTACTCCTGCCAGGTGGTCCGGGTCGTGCAGCACGTGTCGGGCGTCGAGTACCCGACGTTCCCCGCGACGGCCGTCTAGAGGGGGGCGCCCTCCCGCAGGCAGAGCGTCGTGCCGCTCGCCGCCGCCTCGTACAGCGCGCGCAGGGTGCGCAGGTGGGGCGGGGTGAGCAGGCCGTCGAGGTCTTCCAGGCCGTGGAAGGCGTACCGGTCGTGCTCCTCGCTGAGGGCGACCGGGGCGTCCGCGGGGAGCGTGCCGCCGGAGAAGTAGCAGTCGAGGACCGGGCCGCAGTCCTCGACGTCCGCGCGGTGGTCGACGCCGATCAGACGGGGGCCGCCGGGGAGTTCGAGGCCCGTCTCCTCGCGCAGCTCGCGGCGGGCCGCCGTCCAGGGGTCCTCGCCGTGGTCGAGCATGCCGCCGGGCAGCCACCAGTCCCCGGCGGCGGGCTGGCCGGGGGCGTAGCGCAGGAGCAGGACGCGGCCCCCGGCGTCCAGGAGGAGGACGCAGGACGCCAGCAGGGTCTGCGGCTGGGTCTTCACCCACTCCGCTCTGGGCAGCCATGCCTGCGGGTTCTCGACGGTGACGGTCTCGTCCACGGCGGGTTCCTTCCTGCGGAGGGGTCGAATCGCCCTGGTCAACGACCGAGTTCCGCTCGGGGGACGACCGAGTTCCGCTCGGGGGACGACCGAGTTCCGCTCGGAGGGCGGCCGGGTGTGCCGGGTGGGGAGGCCCGCGGTGGAGCTTGGTAAGGCTTGCCTTATAAGGTGTGCAGGTCTCCGGTCGTCGTACAGACATATTTCCGTACACCGGGGGCGCGTTCGTTCCCCGTACGACAGGACACCCATGCGCACCACCTCCCGCGCTCTGCTCGCGGCGCTCGCTCTCACCCCGCTGCTGGCCGGCTGCTTCTCCTCGGGCGGGTCCGGTTCCGCGCAGGGGTCCGGCGGCGGACGGCTGCGGGTCGCCCTCGCGCTGCCGCCGGCGCAGGCGCTGTCGCCGTACAGCAACGACGCGACCGTGCTGAGCAAGCTCTCGGTGGCCGAGGGCCTCACCGCGCTCGACAAGAACGGGGCCGCCGCGCCCGCGCTGGCCACCTCCTGGAAGCGGACGGCGCCCACGACCTGGACGTTCGAGCTGCGCAAGGCGACCTTCCAGGACGGCACCCCGGTGACCGCCGCCTCGGTCGTGAACGCCCTCGACCACGCGAACTCGGCCGCGACCAAGCCGCGTGTCCTCAGCGACGTCACCCTGACCGCGAAGGCCGACGACACCGACACGGTCACCCTCACCACGAAGACCCCCGACCCGGTCCTCCCGCTGCGTCTGGCGAGCCCCGCGCTCGGCATCCTCTCCGCGAAGGCGTACGGCGCGAACGGCGCCGTCACCCCGGTCGGCACCGGCACCGGCCCCTTCCGGATCACCAAGCTGACCGGCAAGACGAGCGCCACGCTCGACCGGTACGACGGCTACTGGGGCGGCAAGGCGAAGGCGCCCGGCATCGACGTCACCTGGATCGCGGACGGCACGGCCCGCGCGAACGCCCTGCGCAGCAAGGACGTCGACATCGCGGAGTGGATCCCGACCTCGCAGGCGAAGCTCCTCGACGCGGGCACCCGGCACGAGGTGCCGTCGGTGCGCACCGACAGCCTCGTCCTCAACACGCGCTCCGGCACGTTCGCGAACGCCGGACTGCGGGCCGCAGCGCGCGAGGCCGTCGACGGTTCCGCGCTCGTCGGGTCGGTGTTCGGCGGGTACGCGGACGCCCCTCAGGGACTGTTCGGGCCCGCCGTGTCCTGGGCCGCCGCCGACCGTGTGCCGGTGACCGGGCGGGCGCCCGCGGTGAAGGTGCCCGCCGGGACGACCGTGCGGCTCGCCACGTACACCAACCGGGCCGAGCTGCCCGAGGCCGCGACCGTGCTCCAGCAGCAGCTGGAGAAGGCCGGGTTCACGGTCAAGCAGGACGTGCGCGAGTACACGCAGATGGAGGCCGACCTCCTCGCCGGGAAGTACGACGCGCTCGTGTTCTCGCGGGTGACGCTCCTCGACACGGGCGACGCGGTGGCCTACCTCGCGAGCGACTTCGCCAGTGACGGGGTGTACAACATCGCCGGGCTGAAGGACGCGAAGGTCGACGCGGCGATCAAGTCCGCCGCCGAGGAAGGCGATCCGGCCGCGCGGCACCAGAAGATCATGCGGGCCGAGGCGGAGATCCTGCGCACGGACGCCGTGGTGCCGCTCGTGCACGAGAAGGTCGTGCAGGGCATCGCGGCGGACGTCGAAGGCGTCGCCCTCGACCCGCGCGAACGCTCGCTGATCACCGTCGGTACACACCTGAAGTGACCGATTCCCGTACCGTCGCCGGCCGGGTCCTGGCCGGCGCCGCTCTCCTCGCCGCCGTCACCTCGCTGCCCTGGCTCTCCGGAACCGACCCCGCGCTGACGGTACTTCGCGCCCGCTCAGGCGACCAGGACCCCACGCCGGGGCAGTTGGCGGCCGTCCGTGAGCAACTCGGCCTGGACGACGGCCCGTTGACCCACTTCGCGCGGTGGCTCGGCGGGGACGCGGGGACCTCCTGGGTGTCCGGGGAGGCGGTGTGGCCGCAGGTCTCCGACGCGTTCGCGGTGTCGGTGACGATGATGCTGGGCGCGCTCGCCGTGACCGTCGCCGTGGTCGGGCTGGTGTGTGCGCGGACCCTGTGGCTGGGGTCGCGCGGGCGGCTGCGGCGGCCCGGGGGCGGGGTGTTCGCCGCCGTGCTCGCCGCGCTGCCGAAGTTCCTGCTGGCCTCGCTGCTCGCGACGGTGTGCGGGGTGTGGCTGAGGTGGCTGCCGACCGGCGGGTGGGAGGGGCCGTCGTCGATGGTGCTGCCCGCGCTGGCGCTGGGGGTGCCGTCGGGGGCGATGATCGGGGGGCTGTTGCAGCAGGCGCTGCCGGGGGTGTTCCGGGAGCCCTGGGTGCGTACGGCTCGCGCGTTCGGGCTGTCGCGGGGGTACGTCGCGCGCAACGCCCTGCGGCGGGCGCTGCCCGGCGTGCTGCCCCAACTCCTGCCCACCGTCGTGGGGTTGGTGGGCGGGGCCGTCGCCGTCGAGAAGATCTTCAACATCCCCGGGCTCGGGCGGCTCGCCCTCGACACGGCGCTGGCGCAGGATCTGCCGCCGTTGCAGACGGTGACGCTCGTGCTGGTGCTGCTGGGTGTGGGGGCGGGGCTCGCGATCCGGGGCGTCTGCCGGGTGCTGCTCGGACCGGCCCTGCGGGACGGGGCGCTGCCCGCCGTGCCGGTGGTGGCGGTGCGGGCCCGGGGGTGGCTCGCGGCGGTCTGCGGCGTCGTGCTGGTCGCGCTCGTCGT
>NZ_LIRL01000825.1 GCF_001419795.1 Streptomyces niveiscabiei | reverse complement strand
CCCCGGCACCGACGCCGGCGGGGAGCGCGAAGGCCTCCTGCTGGCCGCCGCCGGCGTCGGTGCCGGGGGCGCCGCCACGCAGCCACTGGGTGAGTCTGACCCTCAGGCCGGTCCGGCCGATCGCCTCCGCGCTCATCTGTCCCCTCGCGTCGCTGTGGTGGGCACAGCATGCCTCATGGTCCCGCCGTGCGCGGAACCGGGGTGCCTTGTCGGGACATAAGCACCACCCGGGGACAGAGGGCGTTCAGCGGGGCGCGATGCCGTACAGCGCGTACTCGACGATCGTGTCGGTGTAGGCGTACGACAGCTCTCCTGTGCGCTGGAGCCAGCGTTGCGCGAGGGGGGCGACGAAGAGTTCGAGGGCGATCCGGGGATCGACCGCCGGCCTCAACTGGCCCGCGTCGGCGGCGGATCGCAGCCTCTCGACGTACAACTCGAAATTCGGTTCCAGCAACTTGGCTACGACGGCCCGGCCGAGTTTCTCGTCGATGAGGCCCTCCGCGCTGAGCGCTCGCGCGGGGCCGTCGAAGCGGGGGTCCATGAGGTTGTCGATGGTCGCGCGCAGGACGAGTTTGAGGTCGGCGGCGAGGTCGCCGGTGTCCAAGATGCCCGGGGCGGCCTCGGCTCCCGCCTGCTGCTCGCCGAGGTCGAGGAACGCCTCCAGGAGGACGTCCGCCTTCGACCCCCACCACCGGTAGATGGTCTGCTTCCCGACGCCGGCGCGGGCGGCGATGCCCTCGATCGTCGTTTTTGTGTAACCGGTTTCCGCTACGAGGCTCAGGGCAGCCGCGTAGATGGCACGCCGGGAGGTCTCGCTGCGCCGGCTGGCGTCGGGTGTTCTGCTGGGCATGCGCTCAGGTTAAGACCGACCGGCACATGGGGGGGCGATCGGTCTAAGCGGCCTCGCCCGGGTACCGGACGCCGATCTGCTCGCGGACCGCGTCCAGGGTGCGCATCACGGCGAGCGTGCCGTCGAGGGGGACCAGCGGGGACTGGGTCTCGCCCGCGCGCACGGCCCGCATGACCTCGCGGGCCTCGTGGCGGAAACTCGCCGCCGGGCCCTCGGCGGGGTCGTGGGCGAACTCCTCGGGGTCGCGGCCGACGCGGTGCAGGACGAAGCGGTCGGCGTGGAAGAAGCCGGACGGGATGTCGATGCGGCCCTTGGTGCCGGTGATGGACGCGGCGACGGACGTACCGCCGTCGAGGGAGCAGTGCAGCGCGGCGAGCGCGCCGGAGTCCCAGGACAGGGCCAGCGCGGTCTGGAGGTCGACGCCCTCCGGGGAGAGGACGGCGCGCGCGGAGATGCCGGAGGGCTCGCCGAGGAAGAGGTGCGCGAGGGAGACCGGGTAGACGCCGAGGTCGAGGAGGGCGCCGCCGCCCTGGGCGGGGTCGCGCAGGCGGTGAGCCGGTGAGAAGGGGCCTTCGAGGCCGAAGTCGGCCTGGACGGTGCGGACTTCGCCGATCGCCCCGTCGTCGACGACCTGCTTGATACGGCGGATGACCGGGTTGCAGTACATCCACATCGCCTCCATCAGGAAGCGGTCGTTGTCGCGGGCGAGGGCGATCAGCTCCTCGGCCTCACGCACGTTCAGCGTGAACGGTTTCTCGCACAGGACGTGCCGCCCCGCCTCCAGGCAGAGCCCGGCGGCGGCCCGGTGCGCCGAGTGCGGGGTGGCGACGTACACGACGTCGATGTCGTCGTCGGCCGCGAGCGACGCCCAGTCGCCGTACGCGCGCGGGATGCCGAACCTTTCAGCAAACGCTTTCGCACCTGTTTCCGTGCGGGAGCCGACCGCCACGACCTCCGCGTCCGGCAGGTCGATCAGGTCCGCCGTGAAGGCGGCGGCTATCCCGCCGGTCGCCAGGATTCCCCACCGCACGCTGTCCGCCGTCATCAATGCCACGCTTCCGTCTCGCACCAGTCCCGCAGGCCCGCGCCCGGCCTGACCGGCCCGGTCCCACAGTCCGAACACCACGTTCGAGCATTCCGTACGAGCTGAGAGCATAGGGGGCGGACCGGGAGAAGAGGGAGGGGCACATGCCCGAAGGCGGGGGACCGATATCGCAGGCGACGCGGGCTGCCGCGGCGCCGACACTCGCCAGCCGCCGCCGTACGGGGCTGCTGGTCACACTGCTGCTCGGCGGGCTGACCGCCACTCCCCCGCTGTCGATGGACATGTACCTCCCGGCGCTCCCGGAGGTCACCGACTCGCTGCACGCGCCGGCCGCGACCGTGCAGCTCACGCTCACCGCGTGCCTCGCGGGCATGGCGCTGGGCCAGCTCGTCGTGGGGCCGATGAGCGACCGGTGGGGGCGGCGGCGTCCGCTGCTCGCCGGGCTCGTCGTGTATGTGGTAGCAACCGCTCTCTGCGCTGTTGCTCCGAACGTCGAGACGCTGGTCGCCTTCCGGCTCGTCCAGGGGCTCGCGGGGGCCGCGGGCATCGTCATCGCGCGGGCGGTGACACGTGACCTGTACGACGGTGACGCGATGGCGCGGTTCTTCTCCACGCTGATGCTGATCTCCGGCATCGCGCCGATCGTCGCGCCGCTGATCGGCGGGCAGATCCTCCAATTCACCGACTGGCGGGGCGTGTTCGTCGTCCTCATCGGGGTCGGTGTGCTGCTCACGGCGCTCGTGTGGGCGCGGCTGCCGGAGACCCTGGAGCCCGCCGACCGGCACGAGGGCGGGGTGGGTGAGGCGCTGCGCTCGATGCGGGGACTTCTTGCTGATACCGCTTTCTCCGGTTACATGCTGACCGGCGGGTTCGCGTTCGCCGCGCTGTTCGCGTACATTTCCGCGTCGCCATTCGTCGTCCAGGAAATCTACGGGGCCTCCCCGCAGACGTACAGCCTGCT
>NZ_LIRL01000824.1 GCF_001419795.1 Streptomyces niveiscabiei | reverse complement strand
CTGTGGCTCTCTCCGCCTCGCCCGTCGCGCCCCTCGACTGGCCTGCGAGGCGGAGAGAGCCACAGCGGCGGCGGCCCGTGCACAGGACGCCTTGGACAAGGCGCTCGAAGAAGTGGAGATCCTCGCCGAACGCCTCGCGGTCGCCGAGGAGTTGCCCGTGGAGGAGGAACCGGACACCGCCGTACGCGACCGCCTCGCAGCGGACGGCGCGAACGCCCGCCAGACGGAGATGGAGGCCCGCCTCCAGGCCCGCACGCACGAGGAACGCGTCAAGGCCCTCGCGGGCAGGGCGGATTCACTGGACCGCGCGGCGCGGGCGGAGCGCGAGGCGAGGTCGAGGGCGGAGCAGCGGCAGCGCAGGCTGAAGTACGAGGCGTCCGTGGCGACGGCCGTGGCGGAGGGTGCCCGGCGCCTGCTGGCCCACGTCGAGGTCTCCGTACAGCGGGCGGCAGCCGACCGCGCCGAGGCCGAGGCGGAGAAGGCCGCGAGGGAACAGGAGTTGGCGGCGGAGCGAACCGTAGGCCGGGACCTGAAGGCCGAGTTGGACAAGCTGACGGACTCGGTGCACAAGGGAGAGGTGCTCGGCGCCGAGAAGCGGATGCGGATCGAGCAGGTCGAGACGAAGGCGCTGGAGGAACTGGGCGTCGAGCCGGAGGGCCTGGTCACGGAGTACGGCCCGCATCAGCTCGTACCGCCGTCGCCCCCGGCGGAGGGTGAGGAGCCGGCGGAGGACCCGCAGCCGGTGCCGTTCGTCCGCGCGGAGCAGGAGAAGCGCCTGAGGGCGGCCGAACGGGCGTACCAGCAGCTCGGCAAGGTGAACCCGCTCGCGCTGGAGGAGTTCGCGGCGCTGGAGGAACGCCACAAGTTCCTCAGCGAGCAGCTCGAAGACCTGAAGAAGACGCGCACGGACCTCCTCCAGGTCGTGAAGGAGGTGGACGAGCGGGTCGAGCAGGTGTTCAGCGAGGCGTACCGGGACACGGCGCGGGAGTTCGAGGGGGTCTTCGGCCGCCTCTTCCCCGGCGGTGAGGGCCGGCTGATCCTGACGGATCCGGACAACATGCTGACGACGGGCGTGGACGTCGAGGCCCGCCCGCCCGGCAAGAAGGTCAAGCGGCTGTCGCTGCTGTCGGGCGGGGAGCGGTCCCTGACGGCCGTAGCGCTGCTGGTGTCGATCTTCAAGGCGCGGCCGAGCCCGTTCTACGTGATGGACGAGGTGGAGGCGGCGCTCGACGACACGAACCTCCAGCGGCTGATCCGGATCATGCAGGAGTTGCAGGAGTCGTCGCAGCTGATCGTCATCACGCACCAGAAGCGGACGATGGAGGTCGCGGACGCGCTGTACGGGGTGTCGATGCAGGGCGACGGGGTGTCGAAGGTGATCTCGCAGCGACTGCGATGAATTCAAGACTTGAACACATTCCGGTCCAGTAGTGACTGTCATCTCACATCACCCGGCATTGGACTTCACAACTTGAAGGCATAGTCTCTGGGGCGTTGCTTTTCCCTTCAGGTGGTGGGCGGCGGCGTGCTGTGCGCCACTGGAGGGGCTGACCATGGCCGGCAGCGTTGCCGGTGGCCCGAGGAGTTGATCGTGACCAGCACAGCGCAGGCGTCCACGTCCGGAGCCCAGGCTCATCCCGACCATCTCGGGCACGTCATCTTCATCGCCGCCGCCGCGGCGATGGGCGGGTTCCTGTTCGGGTACGACAGTTCCGTCATCAACGGCGCCGTCGAGGCGATCCGGGACCGGTACGACATCGGGTCCGCCGCGCTCGCGCAGGTCATCGCGATCGCGCTGATCGGCTGCGCGATCGGGGCGGCGACGGCGGGGCGGATCGCGGACCGGATCGGGCGTATCCGGTGCATGCAGATCTCCGCCGTGCTGTTCACGATCAGCGCGGTCGGCTCCGCGCTGCCGTTCGCGCTGTGGGACCTCGCGCTGTGGCGGGTCGTCGGCGGGTTCGCGATCGGGATGGCGTCCGTCATCGGCCCCGCGTACATCGCCGAGGTCGCGCCGCCCGCGTACCGGGGGCGGCTCGGGTCGTTCCAGCAGGCCGCGATCGTCATCGGGATCGCCATCTCGCAGCTCGTCAACTGGGGGCTGCTGAACGCGGCCGGCGGGGATCAGCGCGGGAAGCTGATGGGGCTCGAAGCCTGGCAGGTCATGCTGGGTGTGATGGTCGTACCGGCCGTGCTGTACGGGCTGCTGTCCTTCGCGATCCCCGAGTCGCCGCGGTTCCTGCTGTCCGTCGGCAAGCGGGAGCGGGCCCGGGAGATCCTCGCCGAGGTCGAGGGCGAGAGCGCCGACCTCGACGCGCGGGTCGCCGAGATCGAGCACGCGATGAAGAGCGAGCACAAGTCGACGTTCAAGGACCTGCTCGGCGGCGGTTTCTTCTTCAAGCCGATCGTCTGGATCGGCATCGGGCTCTCCGTCTTCCAGCAGTTCGTCGGCATCAACGTCGCGTTCTACTACTCGTCCACCCTGTGGCAGTCCGTCGGCGTCGACCCGACCGACTCGTTCTTCTACTCCTTCACGACGTCGATCATCAACATCGTCGGCACGGTCATCGCGATGATCTTCGTCGACCGGGTGGGCCGCAGGCCGCTCGCCCTCATCGGCTCCGTCGGCATGGTGATCGGCCTCGCGCTGGAGGCGTGGGCGTTCTCGTACGACCTCGTCGACGGCAAGCTCCCCACCGCCCAGGGCTGGACGGCCCTCGTCGCCGCCCACATCTTCGTCCTCTTCTTCGCCCTCTCCTGGGGCGTGGTGGTCTGGGTCTTCCTCGGCGAGATGTTCCCCAACCGCATCCGCGCGGCGGCCCTCGGCGTCGCCGCCTCCGCGCAGTGGATCGCCAACTGGGCGATCACGGCAAGCTTCCCGTCCCTGGCCGACTGGAACCTCTCCGCGACGTACATGATCTACACCGTCTTCGCCGCCCTCTCCATCCCCTTCGTCCTCAGGTTCGTCAAGGAGACCAAGGGCAAGTCCCTGGAGGAGATGGGCTGAGGCCCTCCCCGAGCCCGGGGAGAAGGACCAAGTCCCCGCTGTCCTTCTCCCCGAACACGACCGCCGCCCCCGGATACCCGGGGGCGGCGGGTTTCGTCTGCGGGGCCCGGCGTCCTCAGTCCCCGGCTTCCGGCAGCACCCGCTCGGTGAACAGCCGCAGGCTGCGCCAGCCCTCCTCGATCGGCATGCCGCCGGCCAGGGGGTGGAGGACGAGGTTGCCGAGGTTCTGGGCCAGGCATTCGGCGGGGGTGAGGATTCTGTACACGCCCTCCTCGCGGAGTTCGTCGACGGTCGTCGCCGAGGAGCGGACCACCGAGTGGATGTCCGTGGACTGCCAGGCGGCGTACGTGCGGGCCTCGTGGAGGAAGTGGTGGCCGTAGGTCCGCCAGGTCTGGTCGGGGGACTCCGAGAGGTGCAGGAGAGGGGTCTCCGCCGGGGGCATCAGGACCCAGCCCTCGGTGCCGTACTCCTTCAGACGGGCCGTGTAGTACGACTCCAGGGCCGGGAGATGGGCGCTGGGGAAGAAGGGGAGGCCCAGGCGGGCCGCCCGGCGGGCGGAGGCCTCGGAGGAGCCGCCGACCAGGAGGAGGGGGTGCGGGGC
>NZ_LIRL01000823.1 GCF_001419795.1 Streptomyces niveiscabiei | reverse complement strand
GCCGTCGCAGCCGTTGGCGACGAGCCAGGAACAGTGGTCGGCGTACTTGTCGTAGTCGACGGAGAGGTCGTCGGTCAGGGGGAGGGCGGTGGCGACGAGGACGCCGTGCCAGGGGCGGGGGGTGGTGGGCGTTGCCATGAGGGCCTCCGGGGCAGGTGAGGGGGGTGTGTCGGGTGACAGGTCGTACGTCACGTGTCGTCGTCCGCTGCGTCGTCAGCCTCCGCCAGGACCCCGAGCGGTACGGGGCGGGCCAGCAGGCGCCGGCCGGGGACGGGTGCGCAGCCCGCGACGCCGGCCACTCCCGGCTCGCACATCCGGCCCTGGCACCAGCCCATCCCGGCCCGCGTCAGCAGCTTCACCGTCCGCAGGTCGCCCGCGCCGTGAACGCTCACGGCAACGCGCACGGCGCCGGCGGTGACCTCCTCGCAGCGGCACACGACCGTGTCGTCCGTGACCTGGCCGGGCCAGTGGGCGGGTGGGGCGTAGGCGTCGTCGAGCGCGGCGAAGAACGTGCGCAGGCGGGTCCGGGTCCGGGCGGCGGGAGCCCAGGCGGTGGGGTCGGGGTCGGTTCCACGGAGGCGGGCTGCCGCCGAGCGGCCCGCGATGTGGCCCTCCGCGAGGGAGAGGGCCGCGCCGCCGATGCCGGTGGCCTCCCCGGCCGCCCAGACGCCGGGTACGTCGGTGCGCTGCTCGGCGTCGACGCGTACGGCCGGGCCGTCGAGGGTGCAGCCGAGGCCGTCGGCGAGGTCGGTGTGCGGGAGCAGGCCGTGGCTGACGGCGAGGGTGTCGCAGGGGATGGTGCGGTGGGACCGGCCGTCGGTGACGGTCACGGCCTCCAGACGGTCGGTGCCGTGCGCCTCCACAATCGTGTGACGCATCATCACCTTCGTTCTGTGGCGCAGGAGTTGGGCCGCGTATCCCACCCCCTCGGCGAGCTTCGCCGGCTCCCGGACGAGGGTGCCCGTACGCCGTACGAAGGCCCGGGGGTCGGCGGAGTCCACCAGTGCGACGACCCGCGTACCCGCCGCCGCGAGCCCGGTCGCGACCGGCAGGAGGAGGGGGCCGGTGCCCGCGACGACGGCGGTGCGGCCGGGGAGGGCGAGGGTGCCCTTGAGCATGGCCTGGGCGCCGCCCGCCGTGAGGAC
>NZ_LIRL01000822.1 GCF_001419795.1 Streptomyces niveiscabiei | reverse complement strand
GCGCCCATGGCGTCGGTGGTGGACGCGAGGCGGCCGGCCGGGTCGTAGGCGTTGGCGGCGACGGTGAGGTCGCGGGTGGTGCCGGTGGGGTCGCCGGTCCAGTCCTTCAGGACGGTCGTGGCGTGCTGGCCGCGGGCGGTGTACGTGTAGGTGAGGCGGGTACCGGCCGGGTCGGTCTGGGCGGTGACGCGGCCCAGCGGGTCGTGTTCGTAGCGGGTGGTGTTCTGTTCGGCGTCCGTGCTGCTGTCGTTGAGGCCGTACGCGTCGTAGTGGTTGGTGGTGGTGCGTTCCGGGTCGCCGCCGGTGGTGTCCTTCGTGGTCTCGGTGAGGAGGTTGCCGTCGGCGTCGTAGGTGCGGCTGATCGCGGCGGTGTGGACGGTGTTCGTGATCTCGTTCTTCACGCCCACGCCGGTCTCGCTGACGATGCGGGACGCCTCGTCGTAGCCATAGGCGGTGGTGACGCCGGCCGGGAAGGTGTCCGAGACCTGCTTCTCGGCGGTTTTCCGGCCGAGGCCGTCGTAGGTGTACGACGTGATCAGGCCGGAGGGCGAGGTCACCTCGGCGAGGTCGCCGCCCGCGTAGTAACGGTAGGAGGTCTTCGCGCCGCCGGGGGTGGTCTGGGTGAGGACGAGGCCGGCCGGGGTGGTGCCGCCGCCGACCGCGGCTTCGGTGCCCGCGGTGTAGGTGGTGGTGGCCGTCGTGGTGTCTGCGCGGGTGACGGTGGTGGGCAGGCCGAGGGTGCTGTACGCGAAGGTGGTGCGGTAGCGGTTGTCGGCGGGGCCGGTGGAGCGGGCGTCGCGCTGGGTGAGGGGTTTGTCGTTGCGCGGGTCGAGCGGGTCAGCGGCGTTGAGGAAGTAGGTGGTGAAGCTGGTGGCGCAGGAGCCGGCGTCGCGGCAGGTGGTCGTGGAGACGGTGTTGCCGCGGGTGTCGTGTCCGGTGACGGTGGTGTGGCCGTTGGGGTCGGTGACGGTGTGGAGGTAGCCGCCGGTGTCGTAGGCGTAGGTCGTGGTGCCGCCGTCGGCGTCGGTGGCGGCGGTGCGGCGCTGGCCGCGCAGGGCATCGTAGGTGGTGCTGGTGGTGGCGCCCGCGGGGTCGGTGACGGTGACCGTCATGGCGAGGGCGGAGCTGCCGGAGTGTTCGCGGGAGCGGTAGTGCTCGGCGACCTGGTCTGCGGTCAGGCCGTGCTGGTAGACGG
>NZ_LIRL01000821.1 GCF_001419795.1 Streptomyces niveiscabiei | reverse complement strand
GTCGACGCCGGCCACCTGCCACACGGCCGTCGACGACTCGCCCACCGCGAGCGCGAACACCCGCTTCCCGCACGGCGACGGCGGCAGCAGCGACAGGTCCGCACACTCCACCGCCCCGAGCTGCACCTCCCCGGTGCCGGGCCCCGTCGGGTACAACAGCGAGAAGAGATGCCGCTCTTCGACCCGCCGATGGATCAACACCCGCCCGTCCGCGAGGGGTTGGACCTCGGTCCCGGCCTCCTCGGGCTGCGCGCCGGGCAGCGGCACGACGTACGCCTCCGGCCCGCCCAGCGACCATCTCTCCGGGAACCACGCGTCCCCGTCCCGGGCGAGCCGCGCCCCGTACCCCCCGTCCGCAGTGATCACGCAACCCGCTCCCGTCGCCCCCTCCGCGTCCCCCGCGGCCGGTTCGATCACACAAGCCGTCATCGTCCGATCACCTCCGCCGCAGAAGCTAGTTTTCGCACGCGCGGCCGTGGGACGAGCGGGCCCGCACTTCGCTCGTACGAGTGGCGCAGAAGCGATTCCTCTGAGGCGGGGAGGGGGTATGTGCTGCGAGGGGAGGACGGGGTACGGGACCGGCGCCCGCAGCCCCGCCGCCGTAGTTATCCACAGGTATCCCCACGACCGGTACGTTCCACAGGAACCGGCAGGTAGCCTTGGGTGCGTGCCCCGTCTGTCTGAAGTCATCGCCGCGCTGGAGAGTCTGTGGCCCGCCGAGCGGGCCGAGTCCTGGGACGCGGTCGGCACCGTCGTGGGCGATCCGGAGCAGGAGGTCGGGCGGGTGCTGTTCGCCGTCGACCCCGTCCAGGAGATCGTCGAGGAGGCGGTGAAGCTCGGCGCGGACCTGCTGGTCACGCACCATCCGCTGTACCTGCGGGGCACCACGACCGTCGCCGCGTCCACGTTCAAGGGCCGTGTCGTGCACACGCTCATCAAGAACGACATCGCGCTGCACGTCGCGCACACGAACGCCGACACCGCCGACCCCGGCGTCTCCGACGCCCTCGCGGGCGCGCTCGGCCTGCGCGTCGTCCGCCCCCTCGTGCCCGACACCACCGACCCCGCCGGCCGGCGTGGCCTCGGCCGCGTCTGCGCGCTCGACCACCCGCTGACCGTCCGGGAGTTCGCCGCCCTCGCCGCCGAGCGGCTGCCCGCCACCGCGCAGGGCATCCGGGTGGCAGGCGACCCCGAGGCCGTCGTCCGCACGGTCGCCGTCAGCGGCGGCTCCGGCGACAGCCTCTTCGCGTACGTCCGCGCCGCGGGCGTCGACGCGTTCGTGACCGCGGACCTGCGCCACCACCCGGCGTCCGAGGCCCGCGCCGAGCACCCCCTCGCGCTGGTCGACGCCGCGCACTGGGCCACCGAGTGGCCCTGGTGCGAGCAGGCCGCCGCCCAGCTCGACGCGGTCTCCGAGCGCGAGGGCTGGGGCCTGCGCACCCACGTCTCCGCCACGGTCACCGACCCCTGGACCAGCCATTCCGCATCCCCCTTTGGAGCCCCCAACTGAACGCCGCGCCCGCCGACCAGAACCGCCTTCTCGACGTCCAGGCCCTCGACGTCCGACTCCAGCAGCTCGCCCACAAGCGCCGCTCGCTGCCCGAGCACGCCGAGATCGAGTCGCTCGGCAAGGACCTCACGCAGCTGCGTGACCTCCTCGTCGCCGCGACGACCGAGGAGAGCGACTGCTCGCGCGAGCAGACCAAGGCCGAGCAGGACGTCGACCAGGTCCGCCAGCGCGCCGCGCGCGACCAGCAGCGGCTCGACTCCGGCGCCGTGACCTCGCCGAAGGACCTGGAGAGCCTCCAGAGCGAGATCGTCTCCCTCGCCAAGCGGCAGAGCGACCTCGAAGACGTCGTCCTCGAAGTCATGGAGCGCCGCGAGTCCGCGCAGGAGCGCGTCGCCGAGCTGACCGAGCGCGTCGGCGCGGTCCAGGGCAAGATCGACGACGCGACCGCCCGGCGCGAGGCCGCGTACGCGGAGCTCGACGGCGAGGCCGGGACCGTCACCAAGGAGCGTGCCGTCGTCGCGGGCGCCGTCCCCGCCGACCTCCTCAAGCTGTACGACAAGCTGCGCGAGCAGCAGGGCGGCATCGGCGCGGCCAAGCTGTACGCCCGCACCTGCCAGGGCTGCCGCCAGGAGCTGGCCGCCGCCGAACTCGCCGAGATCCGCAAGGCGCCGGCGGACGCGGTGGTGCGCTGCGAGAACTGCCGCCGGATCCTGGTCCGTACGGTCGAGTCGGGGCTGTAGCGCGAGTGGCCGGGGTGCTCTCCCCGGACGACGCCGGGCAGGGGCCGCAGGCCGCGCCGGGGGACACCCCGGCCGCGCCCGCCCGCCCGCAGCGCCTGGTCATCGAGGCCGACGGCGGCTCCCGGGGCAACCCCGGGCCCGCCGGATACGGCGCCGTCGTCATCGACGCGGACACCGGCGAGCTGCTCGCCGAGCGCTCCGGCTTCCT
>NZ_LIRL01000820.1 GCF_001419795.1 Streptomyces niveiscabiei | reverse complement strand
CAGCGGGACGTCCCGCTGCTGTTCCTGCACAACACCACCGGCTACATGGTCGGCCGGGAGTACGAGCAGGGCGGCATCATCAAGCACGGCGCGATGATGATCAACGCGGTGAGCAACAGCAGGGTGCCGCACCTGTCGGTCCTCATGGGCGCCTCGTACGGCGCCGGCCACTACGGGATGTGCGGCCGGGCCTACGACCCGCGGTTCCTGTTCGCCTGGCCGAGCGCCAAGTCGGCCGTGATGGGCCCTCAGCAGCTCGCAGGCGTCCTGTCGATCGTGGCCCGGCAGTCCGCCGCCTCCAAGGGCCTCCCGTACGACGAGGAGGCCGATCAGGGCCTTCGCGCCATGGTGGAGCGGCAGATCGAGTCGGAGTCCCTGCCGATGTTCCTGTCCGGGCGGCTGTACGACGACGGCGTGATCGACCCGCGCGACACGCGCACGGTGCTCGGCCTGTGCCTGTCGGCGATCCACACCGCCCCCTACGAAGGCGCGCGCGGCGGCTTCGGCGTCTTCCGCATGTGAGAGGTGCCTTGTGATTTCCACCGTTCTGGTCGCCAACCGGGGCGAGATCGCCTGCCGAATCTTCCGCACCTGCCACGAGGCGGGCATCGGCACGGTCGCCGTGCACTCCGACCCCGACGAGAACGCCCTGCACGCGCGCGTGGCCGACCGCTGCGTACGGCTGCCCGGGGCGACGCCCGCCGAGACGTACCTGCGCGGCGACCTGATCGTGAAGGCCGCCCTCGCGTCCGGCGCGGACGCCGTGCACCCCGGGTACGGCTTCCTGTCCGAGAACGCCGCCTTCGCGCGCGCGGTGCTCGACGCCGGCCTGGTGTGGATCGGGCCGCCCCCGGAGGCGATCGAGGCGATGGCGTCCAAGACGCGTGCGAAGGCCCTCATGGGGATCGCCCCGCTGACGGACGTCACCGACGCCGACCTGCCGGTGCTGGTGAAGGCGGCGGCCGGCGGCGGCGGGCGCGGCATGCGGATCGTGCGCCACGCGCGGGACCTCGCCCCCGCCCTGGAGGCCGCCCGCGCGGAGGCGGCGAGCGCCTTCGGGGACGGCGAGGTGTTCGTCGAGCCGTACGTCGAGCGCGGGCGCCACGTCGAGGTGCAGATCCTCGCCGACACGCACGGCACGGTGTGGGCGCTCGGCACGCGCGACTGCTCGCTCCAGCGGCGCCACCAGAAGGTGATCGAGGAGGCGCCCGCGCCGGGGCTGTCCGAGAGGGTGGCACGGAACCTCGAAACGCTGGCCGTACGCGCGGCGCGCGCGGTGTCGTACACCGGCGCCGGGACCGTCGAGTTTCTCCTCGCCCCCGACGGCACGGCGCACTTCCTGGAGATGAACACCCGCCTCCAGGTCGAACACCCCGTCACGGAGGCCGTGTTCGGCCTCGACCTCGTCGCCGAGCAGATCCGGATCGCCGAAGGAGCCGCCCTCGCGCCCGAACCGCCTCCCGCGCGCGGGCACGCGATCGAGGCCCGCCTCTACGCCGAGGACCCCGCGCACGCGTGGACCCCGCAGACCGGCACCCTGCACCGCCTCGCCGTCCCGGGCGGCGTCCGCCTGGACACCGGGTACGCCGACGGCGACACGATCGGCGTCCACTACGACCCGCTGCTCGCCAAGGTGATCGCCTACGCGCCCACGCGCGCGGAAGCCCTCCGCAAGCTGGCCGGCGCCCTCGAACGGGCCGCCGTCCACGGCCCGACGACCAACCGGGACCTCCTCCTGCGCTCCCTGCGCCACGAGGAGTTCACGCACGCGCGCATGGACACCGGCTTCTACGACCGCCACCTCACCGCCCTCACGCGCGCGCCCGCCGACCCGCTTGCCCCTCTCGCGGCGGCCCTCGCGGACGCGCACGGCCGTTCACGCTTCGGCGGCTGGCGCAACGTCCCCTCGCAGCCCCAGCGCAAGCGGTACGAACTGGCGGGGGAAGAGCACGAAGTCGAGTACCGGTACACCCGCGCGGGCCTCGACGCGGACGGCGTGCGCGTCGTCCACGCCGACGCGGGGACCGTCGTCCTCGAAGCGGACGGCGTACGGCGCCGGTTCGAGGTCGCGCGCTACGGCGACCGCGTGCACGTGAACGGGACGGCGCTGACCGCGCTGCCCCGCTTCCCCGACCCGGTACCCCAGCGCGCCCCGGGTTCGCTGGTCGCGCCGATGCCCGGCACGGTCGTCAAGGTCGCGCCCGGCCTTGTCACCGGATCGAGTGTCGAGGCGGGCGAACCGATCGTGTGGCTCGAAGCGATGAAGATGCAACACGCCCTTGCGGCCCCGGTCTCCGGGACGCTGACGGCGCTGGAGGTACAGGCGGGACAGCAGGTGGAGGTGGGAGCCCTGCTGGCCGTGGTCGAGGGCGACCGACAGGACGAACGAGAAGGAGCGGCACAGTGAGCCAGGTCATCGAATCCGACGAGCACAAGGCCCTGCGCGAGGCGGTCGCGGCCTTCGGCAGGCGCTACGGCCGCGCCTATCTGACGAAGGTCGTCGATGAGGGCCGCCACCCCACCGAGCTGTGGCAGGAGGCCGCGAAACTCGGCTACATCTCGGTGAACCTCCCCGAGGAGTACGGCGGCGGGGGCGGCGGCATCGCCGAACTCGCCCTGGTCCTCGAAGAGCTGGGCGCGGCCGGCTCGCCCCTGCTGATGATGATCGTCTCCCCGGCGATCTGCGGCACGGTGATCGCCCGCTTCGGCACCGAGGCGCAGCAGCGCGAGTGGCTCCCCGCGCTCGCGGACGGCTCCCGCCTGATGGCCTTCGGGATCACCGAACCCGACGCCGGCTCCAACAGCCACCGCATCACCACCACGGCCCGCCGCGACGGCGCCGACTGGCTCCTCACCGGCCGCAAGGTCTTCGTCTCGGGCGTGGACGCGGCGGACGCCACCCTCATCGTCGGCCGCACCGAGGACGCGCGCACGGGCCGCCTCAAGCCCTGCCTGTTCATCGTCCCGCGCGACGCGCCGGGCTTCACCCGCCGCAAGATCGACATGGAACTGCACGGCGCGGAGAAGCAGTTCGAACTCGCCCTGGACGACGTCCGCCTCCCCGCCGAAGCCCTCGTCGGCGACGAGGACGCGGGCCTCGCGCAGCTCTTCGC
The DNA here is from genome assembly GCF_001419795.1 of Streptomyces niveiscabiei. Classification (GTDB taxonomy): domain Bacteria; phylum Actinomycetota; class Actinomycetes; order Streptomycetales; family Streptomycetaceae; genus Streptomyces; species Streptomyces niveiscabiei. The sequence continues at coordinate 5,340 of NZ_LIRL01000820.1, read as the reverse complement.
CGGCCTCAACCCCGAGCGGATCATGACGGCCGCCTTCGCGATCGGCATGGGCCGCTACGCGCTCGCGCGAGCCGTCGAGTACGCCCGCGAACGCACCGTCTGGGACACCCCCATCGGCGCCCACCAGGCCATCGCCCACCCCCTCGCGCAGGCGCACATCGACCTCGAACTCGCCCGCCTGATGACGCAGAAAGCGGCCTGCCTGTACGACGCGGGCGACGACACGGGCGCGGGCGAGGCCGCCAACATGGCGAAGTACGCGGCCGGAGAGGCGTGCGTGAAGGCCGTCGACCAGGCCGTGCACACCCTCGGCGGCAACGGCCTCACGCGCGAGTTCGGCCTCGCCTCGCTGATAACGGTCTCGCGCGTGGCCCGTATCGCCCCGGTGAGCCGCGAGATGATCCTCAACTACGTCTCCCACCAGAGCCTGGGCCTGCCCAAGTCGTACTGACCGCCGCCCCTGTGCGAGGAGGAACCGTGTTCCGCAGCGAGTACGCAGACGTCCCGGCAGTCGACCTGCCCATCCACGACGCCGTCCTGGGCCGCGCCGCCGAGTTCGGCGACCTGCCCGCGCTGATCGACGGCACCGACGGCACGACCCTCAGCTACGAGCAGCTGGACCGCTTCCACCGGCGCGTCGCCGCCGCGCTCGCCGACGCGGGCGTGCGCAAGGGCGACGTGCTCGCCCTGCACAGCCCCAACACGGTCGCCTTCCCCCTCGCCTTCTACGCCGCCACGCGCGCGGGCGCCTCGGTCACCACCGTCCACCCCCAGTACACGCCCGAGGAGTTCGCGGGGCAGCTGCGCGACTCGGCCGCCCGCTGGATCGTCACCGTCTCGCCGCTGCTGGAGACCGCCCGGCGCGCGGCCGAACTCGCGGGCGGCGTCGAGGAGATCTTCGTCTGCGACGAGGCACGCGGACACCGCTCGCTGATCGGCATGCTCGCCTCCCAGGCACCCGAACCGAGCCCGTACATCGACCCGGTGGAGGACGTGGCGGCCCTCCCGTACTCGTCCGGGACGACCGGGCTCCCCAAGGGCGTCATGCTGACCCACCGTCAGATCGCCACCAACCTGGCCCAGCTGGAGCCCGTGATGCCCGCGGGCCCGGGCGACCGGATTCTGGCGGTGCTCCCGCTCTTTCACATCTACGGCCTGACGGCCCTGATGAACGTCCCCCTGCGCCGGGGCGCCACCGTCGTCGTCCTGCCCCGCTTCGACCTGGAGACGTTCCTCGCGGCCGTCGAGAAACACCGCATCACCGGCCTGTACGTCGCCCCGCCGATCGTCCTCGCGCTCGCCCGGCACCCCGCCGTCGAGCGCTACGACCTGTCGTCCCTGAAGTACGTCATCAGCGCCGCCGCGCCCCTGGACGCCGGCCTCGCCGCCGCGTGCGCGCGCAGGCTGAACCTCCCGCCCGTGGGCCAGGCGTACGGCATGACGGAACTGTCGCCGGCCACCCACGTCGTCCCCCTGGACGCCATGGCCGCCGCCCCGCCCGGGACCGTCGGCAAGCTCATCGGCGGCACCCGCATGCGGATCGTCTCCCTCGACGACCCCGGCAAGGACCTCGGCCCCGGAGAGGCCGGCGAACTGCTCTTCCGGGGGCCCCAGGTGATGAAGGGCTACCTCGGGCGCCCGGACGCCACCGCCGCGATGATCGACGCCGACGGCTGGCTGCACACCGGGGACATCGGGTACGCCGACGACGCCGGCTGGCTGTACGTCGTCGACCGCGTCAAAGAACTCATCAAGTACAAGGGCTTCCAGGTCGCCCCCGCCGAACTAGAAGCCCTCCTGCTCACCCACCCCGGGATAGCCGACGCCGCCGTGATCGGCATGTACGGCGACGACGGCACCGAGGTCCCGCACGCGCACGTGGTGCGCAGTCCCGACGCCGCCGGCCTCTCCGAGGGGGAGGTGCTGATGTACGTCGCCGAACGCGTCGCGCCCTACAAGCGCGTACGCAAGGTCACCTTCGTCGACGCCGTCCCGCGCGCGGCCTCCGGGAAGATCCTCCGACGTGAGCTGAGGGAGCGCGCATGACCCTGATCGGCCGCAGCCGCGAACGTGGTGTCGAACGCCTCAGCCTCGACGCCGTGGACACCCGCAACGCCCTCTCGGCGGCCCTCGTCACCGGCCTCGCGGACGCGCTCGCCGACTGCGCGCGGGACCCCGCCGTACGGGCCGTCGTCCTCACCCACAGCGGGGGCACGTTCTGCGCGGGCGCCGACCTCAAGGACCCGCCCGCGCCCGAGGAGTTCGTCGGGCTGCTGCGCGCGGTCGTCGGGCTCGGCAAGCCGGTCGTCGCGCGCGTGGCGGGGCATGTGCGCGCGGGCGGCCTCGGGCTCGTCGCCGCCTGCGACGTCGCCGGGGCGGCCACCGGATCGACGTTCGCGTTCACCGAGGTGCGCATCGGGGTCGCGCCCGCCGTCATCTCGCTGCCCCTGCTGCCCCGCGCCGACCCGCGCGCGCTCGCGCGGTACTGCCTCACCGGCGAGCGGTTCGACGCCGCCGAGGCTGTGCGCGCCGGGCTCGTGACCGTCGCCGGCGACGACGTCGACGCCGCCCTCGCACCCGTCCTCGACGGGCTGCGCCGGTCCGCGCCCGACGGGCTGGCCGAGACGAAACGGCTGCTCACGGCTAAGGTTCTCGAAGCCTTCGACCGGGACGCCGCACAGCTGGCGACACTCTCCGCGCGGCTCTTCGCCTCGCCCGCGGCCCGCGAGGGGATGACGGCGTTCCTCGAACGACGGGATCCCGCATGGGTGCTGTGACCGCGGACGACCGCGCGCGGGGAGGACGGATGCCGGACGAGCGAGCACGGGGGGAAGGGATGCGGGGAGAAAGCGCGCGGGCAGAGCGCGTGCCGGCCGGCCGGGCGCCGGACGACCAGCAGGGGGACCGTACGTCCGGCGCCCGCGCGCGGGCGGGCCGGCAGTCCGGTGACCGAGCCACGGGCACCCGCGCCCCGACAGGCCGTGCGTCCGGCGACCGCGCGCGGGGGGAAGAGGGGCCGGACGAGCACGCGCGGGAAGGCCGCGCCGCCGCCGACCGCCCGCCCAACGACCGCGTGCCCAAGCAGGACCGCAGTCGCGTCACCCGGCAGCGGCTGCTGGAGGCCGCCGTCGCCTGTCTCGCCGAGTACGGGTGGGCGGGGTCCACGGTCGCCGTCGTCGCGGAGCGCGCGGGGGTCTCACGGGGCGCCGCCCAGCATCACTTCCCCACCCGCGAGGACCTGTTCACCGCCGCCGTCGAGTACGTCGCCGAGGAGCGGTCCGGTGCCCTGCGCGCGCTGTTCCCGCAGGGGGCCACCGACCGCGCGGCCGTCGTCGGCGCGCTGGTCGACCTCTACACCGGGCCCCTGTTCCGCGCCGCCCTGCACCTGTGGGTCGCCGCCTCCAACGAGGAGCAGCTCCGGCCCCGGGTCACCGAACTGGAGGCGCGCGTGGGCCGGGAGACCCACCGCATCGCCGTCGAACTCCTCGGCGCCGACGAGAGCAGGACTGGCGCGCGCGAGACCGTGCAGGGCCTGCTGGACATGGCCCGGGGGCTCGGCCTCGCCAACCTCCTCACCGACGACCGGGCCCGCCGGGAGCGGGTCGTGGGGCAGTGGGTGGCGCTGGTGGAGGCCGAACTCGGGTGAGGGGGCGGTGAGAAGGCGCAGGTCGGGGGCGTTGTCAGTGGCGGGTTCTACGGTGGGGGCATGGGAGACCGGTTCCAGGTGATCGTGGACCTCGACGCGGGCGAGGCGGAGGCGGCCCGGCTCAAGGAGCGGGTCATCGCGTGGCTGGTGGGGGAGGGGATCGTCGTGGCGGACGCGAGGGGGTACGCGGCCGGTCCCGGCTGGGCGCGGGCCGTGGACGACGACTGGGACCACGAGCCGTCGGGCGGGCTCGCGGTGCACGTGGGGCGCGGGGCCTTCCACAGCGGCGCGGACGCCCCGGAACACGCCGTCTGCCCGAGCTGCGCCGCCCGCAGAGCGCTGGACGCGGACGGCTGGGCCTGGGTCAGCACGGCGATCGAGACCTGGTCCGAGGCGGGTACGGCGACCCTGACCTGCCCGTCCTGCACGCGCACCGCGCCCCTGCCGGACTGGCGGTGGGACAACGCGCCCTTCGCCTTCGGCCACCTGGGCCTCAAGTTCTGGGACTGGCCCGACCTCTCCGACGCGTTCCGCGCGCGCATGGCCGACGTCCTGGAGGGCCACCGCACGGCGTACCTCTGGGGCAAGATCTGACGGCACCTCAAGCGCGCGGGGGCGCAGGAACTCAGGGCGGGCGCTCGCCCCAGGGCCCCGACGGCTCACGATTCCCGCGGCTCACGGTTCCCGCGCTCAAGGCCCCGCCGCCTCAGGGACTCAGCCGCTCCACCCGCCACCCTCCGTCCGCCTCCTCGACGTACCGCAGCCGGTCGTGGAGCCGGTTCTCCCGGCCCTGCCAGAACTCGACCGACTGGGGAGCCACCCGGAACCCGCCCCAGTGCGGGGGCACCGGCACCTGCTCCCCCTCGGGATAGCGCGCCGCCAACTCGGCGTACGACGCGTCGAGTTCCGTGCGCGAGGGGACGACGGAGGACTGCGCGCTGGCCCAGGCGCCGAGCTGGGAGCCGTGCGGGCGGGTGCGGAAGTACGCGGCCGTCTCGTCGCGCCCGGTCCGGCGCGCCACGCCGTGCACGACGACCTGGCGGGCCATCGGGTGCCAGGGGAACAGCAGGGAGACGTACGGGTTCTCAGCGAGGTCGCGGGCCTTGCGGGAGCCGTAGTTCGTGTAGAAGACGAACCCCTGCTCGTCGAAGTGCTTGAGCAGCACCGTGCGCGCGCTGGGCCGCCCCTCGGCGTCGGCGGTGGAGACGACCATCGCGTTCGGCTCGAACAGGTGCGCCTCGGAGGCGGCCTGCTTGAACCAGCGGGCGAACTGCTCCACCGGGGTCGCGGCAAGGGCGTCCTCGGCAAGACCCTCCGCCCGGTACTGCGTACGCATCGCGGCGGGATCGGGGGAAGCGGCGTCGTGGTCGTTCACGCGGTCATCCTGCCGCATCCGCGGGCGCGCGCGGGGTGGTCTGCCGGAACGCGCACGCGCGCGGGACCGCCGGACGGCCCAGACATGCCCCGGCGCTCCGCCGGGCACCCTTTGGGTGGCACTCAGTGCCGTACGACCTCCCCAAGGGTGACACCCGGGGATATGGTGCTGATGCCGCACAGCGGGAGCCGCAACCGGCTGTGCGCGCCCGGAACCAGCAGCACGCGAACAGCAGTACGCGAACCGAGCAGCACCGAGAACGACCACCCCGCGCGCGCCCGCGAGGACGATCGCTCCCCGCGCGCGGGGTGGTCGTTCT
>NZ_LIRL01000082.1 GCF_001419795.1 Streptomyces niveiscabiei | reverse complement strand
GGTGGGGAGGTGCGGAGGCGGCGGGCACCCACGGGACACGGGTGTGTCCGGCGCCCGCGGGCCACGGCGACGGCCGTGGCCCGCGCGGAGTGTCAGCTCGTCGTGATCAGCTCTGCGTGATCAGCTCGTCGTGATCAGGTCGGAGCCGAACTTCGCGAGGATGTCGTCCAGCTTCACGCCGACCATGTGGATCGTGCGCCGGCCGCAGCAGTTGTCCCAGATGGCGCCCGCGTTCACGCCCACGATGTAGGCCGCGATGCCGCTGCGGTCGGTGATGTAGATGGGGGCTCCGGAGTCTCCGGGCTTGGTCTCCAGACCGTTGTTGTAGTTCGGGAAGTTGGTGCCGCCCTTCTCGAAGACGAACCCGGAGTTGTTCTTGATGCAGACGTCCGTGCCCGACCAGCAGATGTTGAACTGGCCGTTGGAGATCGGGTGGCCGCAGTGGTTGAGGCTGACCGCGCCGCTCACGCACACCTGAAGGCCGAAGTACACCGGCTGCTTGCCGAAGACCCTGACGTGGCTGCCGCTGATCTGGCTGCCCCCGGTGTAGATGATCGGGGCGTAGTCGGTGCCGCTGAGCTCCTCGGCGTCGACGTCCGTGTTCCGCTTGTAGACCTTGCCGACGTAGCTGTTGCTGTTGGCGCCCCCGCTGTAGTTGCGGTTGTAGACGTTGACCCACCAGCCGTAGCAGTGCGCGGAGGTCAGCAGCTTGTCGCCGCCGGGATAGTCCTTGACCGCGACCCCGCCGGTGCACTGGCCTCCGCCGGTCGCGCCGATCAGCGCGTTCCCGCCCCAGAAGGGCGACCAGTCGGCGAAGCGGGTGTTCTGGGGCTCCATCCGGGACTGGGACGTCTCCAGCTGCCCCGGGTGGGCGTCGTTCAGCTGTTGCAGTGCCGACTCGGAGGCGTCGCTGCGCACCCGGAGCTTGTCGCTGAGGGCGTCGTACTCCGTGGAGACGGCGTAGGTGCCCGCGTCCGGTGCCCACTGGCGGTCCGTGACCGTCCTGCCGAGGCTGTCCAGGTCGGCCTGGGTGAACTGGCTGGTCCTGACGGTGGCGTGCGCGTCGGCCGGGACCTGGGCGGTGGCCTGGGCCTGCTCGTCGGCGGAGGTGTCGGCCGGCAGGACGAGGATCGGGGCGCCGGGGTCGCCGAAGACACCGAGGGCGGCGTGGTCCTTGGCGACCTTGTCGAGCTGCTGCGCGGCCTGCTCCTCGGAGGTCGGCGCGGGCGGGGCGGCGGAGCCCGCCGTGGACTCAGGGACGGTCTCCTTCGGCGCGTCGCCCGCGTCACTCGCGCCACTCGTGCCGCCCGCGTCGGCCGACGGCGGCGCGGAGGCGGCCGGTGCGGCGGGCGGATCGCCCCCGTCGGCGTGGGCCGCTGTCGCGGGCGCCGCGAACAGGGCCGCGGCGACGGCGGCCACCGCGACGGCCTTCCGCACGCGCGCCGCTTCCGTTCTGATTCTCACGTCTTGCTCTCATTCTCGAAGCGGGCGGCCGGTGCCCGCACGAGGCACGGAGCCAGCGCGGTCCGCCCGGGGAGCCGAAGCTGTTCGAGCCGGTGCCGAGCGGGTCGGCCCGGTCGGCGCGGGGACGGACCCTTCGCGCAGAGCACGATGATGGCCGCGGGGTTCGGCGGAGGCATGCGCGGTTCTACCCATTTCCGCGAAGAGCGTTCCGTGAGGACCGGGAGTGTTCAGGCGGCGGGCTGCTGCGCCCACCACGCGGCGATCTGCGTACGGCGGCGCAGCCCCAGCTTGGTCAGGATGTTCTCGACGTGCCGGTCGGCGGTCCTCGGCGAGAGGCAGAGTTCCGCCGCGATCAGCCGGTTGGTCAGCCCCCGGGCGACCAGCGCGGCCACCTCCCGCTCACGCCGGGTCAGCGACGGGGCGGCGGCGGGCGCGGTGTCCTCGCGCAGGGCGAGGGCGATGGCCTGGGCCGGGGTGTCGTAGCGGCTGCCCTCCGCGAGGGCCTTCCGGTAGGCGTCCTGGCCCAGCGCCGAGGCGACGGTCCGCGTGCAGCGCACGTGGTGGGCGCCGAACTCGGCGCCCATGGGGATGCTGACGCCGCTCGCCAGCGCGCTCACGGCGCCGAGGAGCAGCGCGGCGCGCTCGTGGGCGTCGGCCGACGGCTCGGCGGCGGCGATCCAGGCGAGCAGGTCCAGGGCTCGCGCGGTCGCGACGAAGTCGTCGAAGTCGCGCAGGATCTCCAGGGCCGCCCGGATGTGCGCCAGGGCCTGGTCGTGGTCGCCGCGGGCCCGCAGTTCGTAGCCCAGCGCGAGCAGGGCGTAGGAGCGGCAGTGCCGTTCGCCGTGCGTCTCGGCTAGGGCCACCGCGCGGCGGCCGGTGTCGAGGGCGCGCGGATCGGCCAGCCGGCTGTGGGCGATGGTCATCTGGAAGAGCCAGAACAGGGGCTGCGCGCTCTCGCCGGCCCCGTGGTGGGTGGCGAGTGCTTCCTCGAAGTGGGCGAGGGCCTGGGCCGGCCTGTCCAGCAGGAGTTCCGAGGTGCCGCGCAGCCCTTGCACGGAGGCGAGGACGGACGGGTTCGCGAGCCGGTGGCCCAGTCGCTCGGCCTCCGCCAGCCGGTGCCGGGCGGCTTCCGGGTCGCCCTGGAGGAGGGCCAGGTAGGCGGCGGCGGACAGGGCGCGTGCCCGGGTCAGGGTGGGTTCGGGTGCCGCGTCGAGCGCCCGGTCGAGGCGGCGGCGTCCTTCGCCGAGGAGGCCGTTCGCGCTCCAGTGGAAGCGCAGCGCGGCGGCCAGGGCGAGTTCGGCCTGCGCGTCGGAGCATGCGGGGCCATCGCCGTGCTCCAGGGGCGGGGCCAGGTCGGCGAGTCCGGCCCGCACTCCGGGTCCCGCGCGGTACACCGGGCCCGGGGCCGGGTCGGTGAGTCCGGCCCGCGCGTCGGGAGCCACCGGGCCCGCGCGGTACTCCAGTGCCAGGCGCAGGTTGGCGTGTTCGGCGCGCAGCCGGGCCAGGGCCTCCGGCTGGCCGGGGCCGTACCAGCGCAGGGCGAGGCCTTCGGCGAGGGTGCGGTAGAAGTCGCGGTGGCGGCGCGCCAGGTCCCGCCGCTCCGGTTCGGTGAGCCGGGCGTACGCGTACTCGCGCAGGATCTCCGGGAGGTGGTGGCGGCCGTCGCGGGCGGCCACGACGGACTGGGCGACCAGCCGGGCGAGGAGGCCGGGCGCCTCGGCGGCGGTGATGCCGTCGCCGGAGCAGACGTCGGCGGCGGCGTCCGGGGTGAAGCCGTCGCGGAAGACGGCCAGCCGGTTCCACAGCAGCCGCTCGGCGGGGGTGCACAGTTCGTAGCTCCACTCGACCATGCCCCGCAGACTGTGCTGGCGCGGGGGTGCGGTGCGGCAGCCGCCGGTCAGCAGCGCGAAGCGGTCCGTCAGCCGTTCCACGGCCACGTCGAGGGTGAGGCTGCGCAGCCGGGCCGCCGCCAGCTCGATGGCGAGCGGGAGCCCGTCCAGCTCCGTGCAGAGCCGGACGGCCTGGGCGCGGTTGGCGTCGGTGACGCGGAAGCCCGGCCGGACGGCGGCGGCCCGGTCCTGGAGGAGGTCGACGGCCTCGCCGTCGGCGGGCAGGGGAGCGAGGGCGTGGACGTGTTCGCCGGGGACGGCCAGGGCCCGGCGGCCGGTGGCCAGCAGGCCGAGGCCGGGGCAGGCCGCGAGCAGCGCCGTGGCCAGGGCCGCGCTCGCGTCCTGGAGGTGCTCGCAGTTGTCGAGGACGACGAGGGCCCGGTGCCGGGCCAGCTGGTGGGTGAGCGTCTCCAGGGCGGGCCGGGTGCCGAGGTCGGGCAGGCGCAGCGCCGCCAGGGCCGTGGCGGGCACCGTGGAGGGGTCGCGCACCGGGGATAGGTCGACCAGCCAGACGCCGTCCGGGTAGGCGGTGCGGGAGAGTCCGGCCAGGTGCAGGGCGAGCCGGGTCTTGCCGACTCCGCCCGGGCCGGTCAGCGTCACCAGGCGGGCGGTGCGCAGCAGCCGGCGGATGTCGGCGACGTCGCGCCGCCTGCCCACGAAGCTGGTCAGCGGGGCCGGCAGGTTGCCGGCGATGGGGGTCGGACCGGTCACGCCTCACCTCGTGCGTCACGGACGTCCCCCGAGCGTATCCGCTGCCGGCCGGCCCCGCGCCGCGCCCGGTCGAGAACCGAACGCGCGTGACGTGCGTGATAGCGGAGAACGCAGGGATACGCACACACGAGCGGGGGGACGCGAGTGGGAACTTCAGCACGCGCGAGAACGGCGGCACTGGCCGCCGTGGTGGCCGGGGTCCTGGTCACGGGAGCGACGACGGCGGGCGGCGAACCGGCGCGAGCCGCGGCCTCCGGCACCAGCACCGACACCACGGCCTCGACCGTCACCCTGATCACCGGGGACCGCGTGGCCGTCGGCGCCGACGGCCGGGTCGCCTCGCTCGTCCGCGCACAAGGCCGCGAGAAGGTCGGCTTCTCGGTGCGGCGCGAGCGCGGCCACACCTGGGTGGTCCCGCAGGACGCCCTGCGCCTGATCGCCGACGGCGTCCTCGACCGGCGCCTCTTCGACGTCACGCGGCTGGCCGGGGACGGCTACGGCGACGCGCTGCCGCTGATCGTCGGCTACCGCGAGGACAGCACGCTGTCGACGGCCCGCTCCGGCGCCCGCGACCCGTTCGCCGGGGTGCCCGTACGGGAGCGGCGCGCGCTGCCCGCCGTGAACGGCGAGGCCTTCGCGGTGCCCGGGTCCGGGACCCCGGCGCTGTGGTCGGCCGTCACCGGCCGCGCCTCGGCCCGTACGGCGGACGGCGCGACCGGCGCCGTACGGCCCGTGGCCCATGTCTGGCTGGACGCCCGGGTCCGGGCCTCCCTCGCCGAGAGTGTCCCGCACATCGGCGCGCCGGCCCTGTGGAAGTCCGGCTACACGGGCAAGGGCGTCACGGTGGCGGTCCTGGACTCGGGTGTGGACCAGACCCACCCGGACCTCAAGGGCGTCGAGGTCGCGCAGAAGAACTTCAGCGGCGCTCCGGACGTGAAGGACCACTACGGGCACGGCACCCATGTGGCGTCCATCCTCGCCGGGAGCGGCGCGCGGTCCGGCGGCCGGTACCAGGGCGTGGCGCCCGGGGTGCGGCTGCTGGACGGCAAGGTCCTGGCCGACGACGGGTGGGGCGACGCCTCGGGCATCGTGGCCGGCATGCAGTGGGCCGTCGACCAGGGGGCGCGGGTGGTCAACATGAGCCTGGGCTCCCTCGACTCCCCCGGCATCGACCCGATGGAGGCGGCCGTGGCCCGGCTGTCCGGGAAGGCCCTGTTCGTGATATCCGCCGGCAACGACGGCGCCAAGCCCGGCACGATCGGTACGCCCGGCAGCGCCCCCGCCGCGCTCACCGTGGGTTCCGTGGACAAGCAGGACCGGATCGCCGACGACTCCAGCCGCGGCCCGAACCTCGACGGCACGCCCAAGCCGGACATCACCGGCCCCGGCGTCGACATCACCGCCGCCCAGACCACGCAGGGCGAGACGCCGGCCGGCGACGGGTACGCCGTGCACAGCGGGACGTCGATGGCCGCCCCGCACGTCGCGGGCGCCGCGGCCCTGCTGCTCCAGCAGCGCCCGGAGTTGACCGGGGCCCGGCTGAAGTCGCTGCTGACGGGCTCGGCCGAGCCGAACCCCGGGCTGAACGCCCATCAGCAGGGCGCGGGCCGGGTGGATCTGGGGCGCGCGGCCACCGCGCAGGTCGTCTCCGAGCCGGGCTCGCTCGGTTTCGGCATGCAGAAGTGGCCGCACGCCGACGACAAGCCGCTCTCCAAGGCCCTCACCTACCGCAACCTCGGCACCCGTCCGGTCACCCTGCGGCTGAGCACCTCCGGGGCCGCCCCGGCCGGCATGTTCACCGTCAAGGACGCCCAGCTCACCGTCCCGGCGGGCGGCACCGCGAGCACCACCGTCGTCGCCGACACCCGCAAGGGCACCGTCGACGGCGTCTTCGGCGGCACGGTCCTGGCCTCGGGCGACGGCCAGCAGGTGCGTACGGGGCTCGTGGTCGAGCGCGAGGTGGAGTCCTACGACGTGACGGTGCGCCACATCGACGCCGACGGCGCGAAGCCGGCCGCGTACACGACGACGATCGTCCCCCGCGCCGAGGGTGCCGGGTTGGTGCTGCCGTACCGGGCGAACGGCACGGTCGTGCAGCGGCTGCGCAAGGGGAGCTACCAGCTCGACAGCATCGTCTTCGCCGCGGACAACGAGCCGGGCTTCTTCGTGCAGCCGGTGCTGACGGTGGACAAGAACCTCACGGTCACCCTCGACACCCGCAAGGCGAAGCCGTTCACCGTGCACGCGCCGGACCCGGCCGCGAAGCCCGTCACCTCGGTCGTCGGCTACTTCGACTCGGGCGCCGGCGTGGGCAACTCGTGGTCCTCCGGCGGGGCGCCGCCGGTCCGCACCCTGGCGCTCGGCGCGGCCTCCCCGACCATGAAGGCCCAGTTCAACGGCGTGTGGAAGAAGCCCGGGCTGAACGCCGACCACCGGTTCGCCTTCCACCGCAAGGGCAGCTTCTTCACCGGCCTCAGCCGCACCGTGACCCGGGCCGAGGTCGCCGAGGTGAAGCTCGGCTTCGGCGCCTCCGTCACCGGCACGAAGGGGCAGGTCCACATCAAGCCGGTGGACGAGCAGGGCGACAGCGTCGGCATCGCCGAACCGGCGGAGCTGAAGCTGCCCCTGTCCACCACGCACTACCTCAACACCGACGGGGTGCGCTGGTCCTGGACGGCCACGCAGCTCGACGGCCGCGGCGAGGTGCGCACGGTGCACACGAAAGGGCCGGTGACGTACAAGCCCGGCTCCCGTCAGACGCTGCTGTTCAACACCGGTGTCGTCGGCCCCGGTGCCGCGACGCTCGACCGGACCGGCGACCAACTCGGCGCGCGGGTCGAGCTGTTCGTCGACGGCGGCGGCAACCCCGGGGCGCCGGTCGTCACCAAGGGCTTCGCCCGGCTGGAGTCCGGCGGGCGGGTCCTCGCCGAAGAGCCCGCCGCGAACTGGGTGAGCGCCGAGGTGCCGGCCGCCTCCGCCGCGTACCGCCTGACCGTCGAGGCGGCCCGCGCCGCCTCCGACACCGCCACCAGCACCAAGGTGACAGGCGTGTGGACATTCACCTCGGCCCGGCCGGCCCCGGGCCGTACGGTACGGCTGCCGCTGTCGGCGGTACGGCTCACCCCGCAGCTCAGCCTGCGCGGTACGGCTCCGGCGGGCGGCACCCTCGCGGTCCCGCTCAGGCTCGCCGGCCCTGCCTCCGGCGCCGGACAGGTCGCCGCCCTCACCGTGGCCGTCTCCTTCGACGCGGGCCGCACCTGGAAGCCCCTCACCGTCGCCACCGACCCCAAGGGCGCCCGCTCGGTGACCGTCAAGCACCCCGCCGGCGCCAAGGCCGCCTCCTTCCGGATCGACCTGCGGGACAAGGCCGGCAACACGGTCCGCGAGACGATCACCAACGCGTACCTGCTCGCGCCCTGACGGCACGGGTACCACTTTCGGATGGCCGGGACCGGCTGACCGGCGGGGGCGGCCCCGCCGGTCGGCGGAGTGAATGCCTCGTGCGACCGCGATGGGATGAGCGAGTCGGGCGAGGCGATCACCCCGCAACCACCGGCCGTACGGAGGAGACCCCCCATGAACTACCGCAAGACCCTGCCCTGGCTCGCCGCCGTGGCCTGCTTCGCGACCGCCTGCGGCACCGGGTCCCCGACCACCCCGCCGACGGCACCCGCCTCCACCGCCGCCCGCCCCTCCTCGCCCTCCGAGGAGGGCAACAAGGCGCTCGTACTGCGCCTCTACACGGAGGCGTTCGCCAAGAACGACACAGACGTGGTGAAGCAGCTCGTCGCCGCCGACTACATCCAGCACGACAAGTCCGTACCCGGCGGAGCCGACGGCCAGATCAAGGAGTTCGCGGACCTCAGGGCGAAAATCCCCGGCGCGGTGGCCACCGTCAAGCACATCGCGGCCGACGGCGACCTCGTCGCCGTCCACTGGCACGCCTCCGCCACCCCGACCAACGAGGCGACCGGCGAGGCCAAGGCCGACCTCTACCGGGTCACCGACGGCAAACTCACCGAGCACTGGACCATCACCCAGACCGTCCCGGCGAAAACAGCCAGCGGAAACACCCTCTTCAACGACGCGTACCGCTCCCCCAAGAGCACCCCCACCCCCTCGGAAACACAGGAGGAAACAAACCGAACCCTCGCGGTCACCGCCTACCGCAAACTCTCCGACGGCGACCCGACCGTGATCGACCAGCACTGGGACCCCCGCTACTACCAGCACAACCCCCTCATCACAAACGGCACCGGCCCCCTGAAGCAACTCATGCAACAGGCCACCCAGCCCTCCCCCGCAAGCAGCACCCGCTTCGGCAACACCCTCGCCGACGGCGACCTGGTATGGGTCTTCAGCTCCGACTACTCCGTCGCGGACATCTTCCGCGTCACCAACGGAAAGATCCTCGAACACTGGGACGTGGTCCAGGACAGCCAGTAGCCCGGCCGCGTGCAGTCGGATTACTCCCCCGGGACTAATCCGCGTCCGCTGTCGCCCCCGGGAGTACGTGTCACCTCGCTCTCCCGCCCGACGAAAGCCGTGGTTCTCACCGGAAGTCTGGGGACCGAAGCAGACGTCACCCGGAGGGAGATCGGTCGATGAGGGCCGGAGAGACAACCACGCCGAGGGCGGGACGGGGGCGGGCCGTTCCCTGGGCGGTGTTCGGGCTGTGGATCGCCGCGCTCGTGCTCGTCGGACCGCTCGCGGCGAAGCTCGGCAGCGTGCAGCACGACAAGGTCACCGACTACCTGCCGGCGAGCGCGGACTCGACGCAGGCGGCGAAGATCGAGGAGAAGTTGCCCGGTGGCGAGACCACGGAGCTGGTGCTCGTCTATCACCGGGACGGCGGGCTCAGTGCCGCCGACCGGAAGACCGCGGCCGGGCAGGTCGCTGAGATCGCCGGGCAGCACAAGCTGATCGGCGGTGCTCCCGAGGGGATCGGGTCCGAGGACGGCACGACCTTGATGTACCCGGTCGCCAGCAACGAGCCCGGGGCGAACGAGGAGGAGCGGGACAAGCTCGTCACCGACGTCCGTGAAATCGCCCGGGGCGAAGGCGGGTTGAGCGTCGACGTGGGCGGCACCGGCGCGCTGGCCACCGACTCCGGCGCGGTCTACGACTCGCTCGGCGGACCGCTGCTGTACACGACCGTCGCCGTCGTCGCCGTCCTGCTGATCCTGATCTACCGCAGCCCCGTGCTGTGGCTGGTCCCCCTCGTCGTCGCCGGGATCGCCGACTACCTGTCGATGGGCGCGGCCTACGGCCTCAACCAGGTCTTCGGCACGACCGTCTCGGGTCAGAGTTCGGGGGTGATGACGATCCTCGTGTTCGGGGCGGGCACGGACTACGCGCTGCTGATCGTCTCCCGCTACCGGGAGGAGCTGCGGCGCTTCGAGCGGCCGTACGAGGCCATGGTCGCCGCCCTGCGCGGCTGCGGCCCCGCCGTGCTCGCCTCCTCCGGCACCGTCGCCGCCGGCCTGCTGTGCCTGCTCGCCGCCGACCTCAACAGCAGCCGGGGCATGGGACCGCTCGGCACCGTCGGCGTACTGTGCGCGCTGATCGCGATGACGACCTTGCTCCCCGCGATCCTCGTCCTGGTCGGACGGCGGGTGTTCTGGCCGCTCGTACCCGCCTTCGGGAGCACGCCCAAGCAGCGGCGCAGCCTGTTCTCGGCGATGGGCGGCTCCGCCGGACGCAGGCCGCTGACCGTGCTCGCGAGCGGTGCCGTCCTGCTCGGCGCCCTCGCCCTGGGCTCGTTCAACCTGCCGGGGTCGCTCAAGCAGGAGGACTCCTTCGTCACCAAGCCGGAGTCCGTCGTCGCGATGGAGACCGTCGCCAAGTCCTTTCCCGGGCAGGGCAGTCAGCCCATCGACGTGATCACCCCGCAGGGCCGCGCCGACGAGACCCTCACGGCCGTACGCGGCACCCCGGGAGTCGCCGGCGCGGAGAAGGGACGTACGGGGGACGGCTGGACCGAGATCTCCGTCTTCGCGAAGAGCGCACCCCAGTCGGCGGGGGAGACCGCCACCATCAAGTCCCTGCGCGACCGGCTGAAAGGCTCCTACGTCGGCGGGGACAGCGCCCAGCAGATCGACCTGGAGGACACCAACGCCCGGGACACGAAGATCGTCGTGCCGCTCGTCCTCGTCTCCGTCCTGCTCATCCTGATCGTGCTGCTGCGGAGTCTGGTCGCACCGCTGCTCCTGGTGGTCGCGGTCGTCGCGGTGTGGGGTGCCTCCCTCGGGATCGGCGGACTGCTCTTCGAACCGGTCCTCGGCCTCAAGGGCACCGATCCGGGGCTCGGCCTGCTGTCCTTCGTGTTCCTGGTCGCTCTCGGCGTCGACTACGGCATCTTCCTCATGCACCGGATGCGGGAGGAGTCCCTGGCGGGAGCGGAACCGGCCACGGCGGCGCTCACCGCGCTGCGCACCACCGGCGGCGTCATCGCCTCGGCCGGACTGGTCCTCGCCGCGACCTTCGCCGTGCTGACGAACATGGGCCTCGTGCAGCTGGTCCAGCTCGGCTTCGTGATCGCCGTCGGCGTCCTGCTCGACACCTTCCTCGTCCGGACGTACCTGGTGACCAGCGCCAGCGTCGCCCTGGGGCGGAAGGTGTGGTGGCCGGGCGCGCTCGCCCGGGAGCCCGAGCCGACCGAGCCGCCACGGCAGCCGGAGACCGTCGGCGCGCCTTGATCCAGCGCCCGGGTGCCTCTCCTTCCGGAGGGGCGCCCGGGTTCCCGTACGAGTACCGGAAGATGGAGCCGTGGAAGAACGGGGAACGACCACAGGGGTACGCGACCGGTCGGCGGCGCAGACGGCGGCCAGTGCGGAGACGGCGGCCAGTGGCGGCGGGCGGTCCCGTCGCGTCGAGCGCGTCATGTCCGCCGTCCACCGCGAACCCCTCACCGCACCGCACCGCACCCGCAACGACGCGGTCCTCGCGCTGGGCGCCGCCGTGCTCGCCGTAGCCCTCGCCCTGACGGGCGGCGAAGACAACCCACCCGACCGACTCGGCTGGACGCTGCTGCTCGCCGGGTACCTGCCCCTCGCCTGGCGGCGGCACCGTCCGGTGGTGGCCCTGCTCGGCGTGGTGGCCTGCATGGCCCCGTACTACGCCCTCGACTACAACCCCGCCCTGCCGATCCCCGCGACCGTCCTCGCGCTCTACACCGTCGCGGCGACCGGCACCGTACGCCGCACCCTGCTCACCGGTGCCGCCGTCCTCGGCCCGACCCTGATCAGCAACGGCCTCACCAACTCGCAGGGCGAGCTGGAGTTCCTGGAGATCTCCGGCTGGATCATCGCGGTCCTGGTCATCGGGATCGCCGTCCGCTACTACCGCTTGTACGTCGCCTCCATCGTCGACCGCGCCGAACGGGCCGAACGCACCCGGGAGGAAGAGGCCCGCTACCGCGTCGCCGAGGAACGGCTGCGGATCGCCCGCGACCTGCACGACCTGCTCGCCCACAGCATCACCCTCATCGGCGTCCAGACGTCCGTCGCGGCCCACATCCTCACCGCCGACCCCGACCGCCTCGACCGCGAGGCGGTCGCCAAGGCGCTGGAGGAGATCGCGGGGACGTGCCGGACTGCGCGGGGGGAGCTGCGGACGACGTTGGAGGTGCTGCGGGAGGGGGATACGGG
>NZ_LIRL01000819.1 GCF_001419795.1 Streptomyces niveiscabiei | reverse complement strand
CGAAAGCACTGTCCATGACGGGCGTGACCACCCGTCCCCCGCTCGCCACGGCCCGCGCGACGACGCCGTCCGCGTCCTCGACGAACACCCGCAGCAGACTCGGCATCACCGGCCAGTCCTCCCGCCGGTCGAACGCCAGCACCACGGTGTCCCCGACCCGCACCTCGCCATGCCCGACGGCCCCGTCCTCGGTCACCACCCGCCCCAACTCCTCACCCCCGAACACGTCCACCACGAAATCCAGAAACGCGCCGGTGTCCTCGGTGACGATCCAAGGGGCGACGGTGGTGTAACCGCTGGGCTGCGCAGACATGGGATTCCTCTCGCCGAAGTGCGTCACCGGCGACGGTAGGGCGCGACTAGGCCAGAAGGTGTCCTAGTCGAGGCGGGCCGCTCGCTCTGCCTGCGGTGTCAGAACCCGAACACCCCACCGACGTGGTCCTCGAGTTGCTGCTCCGTCATCGTGACGTCGACCCGGACGACCGGCAGGTGCAGGCGCGCGGTCTCCTCCTCAAGCCGTTCGACGAACATCGCGTCCCGCTCCGCGAGATTGCGTGCGGCCTTCTCCGGGTCGCTGGTCCGCCAGATGAACCCCTCGCCGGGAGCCGACCGGCCCGAGACGGCCGCTTCTCGGAAGGCGGGCGTCGGGAGGAGCCAGACGGCGTGCTGCGCAGCGGGGAGCAGGGGGTGGACGAGGCGGGGGAGGAGGCGGAAGCCCTCGACGATCACGGGCCGGTCCTGGGGCAGGCGCAGCAGGTCCTCGACGATCAGGCCGAAGCCCTCGCCCCGGTACCAGTGGAACGTCTCGAACATGGTGCGCGGCGACCGGTCCACCCACCGCTCGTCCATGGACATCGCCATGAACTCGTGCAGGAACGGCGCCTGTTGGGGCGTGGTGCGCTCGGCGTGGTCCGGCATCGTGTCGTCCGTGACGTACAGACGCAGGCCCCGGCGCACGGCGAGCCTGCGGGCGATCGTCGACTTGCCGGCGCCGGGGCTCCCGCCGATCCAGTACACATGACGCAGCCGCGCGGCGAGGTCCACCGGTCAGTCCCCCTGGGACCACGCGGCCACCGGCAGCGAGAGGTACACGCCGAAGTCCTCCAGCCCCGTCGCCGAGGCGATCCCCGCGTGCAGTGCGTCCACCCGCTCCTGGCGGTTCCCCGCCCGGCTCTCGAACCACTTCGACCGCACCTCGATCACGACATCGAGCCCGCAGCGGTCGTACGGCCCCAGCGAGCGGAACCGCAACTCCACGTCCCCCGGCTGGAGTTCCCCGTCGTAGGGCTCCTCGGGACACTCCACGGCGACGGACACGAGATGGGGGAGGACGGCACCGAGTCCACGCAAGGTGTCCGCAGAGACGTGCGGGGCGTAAGTGATCTCCACGAGCGGCATCGGGCCACCCTAACCGTGGCCGTCGGTGTAGAGGCAGAAGGGATGCCCGGCGGGGTCGAGCAGGACACGGACGTTGCTCTGCGGCTGCAACTCGGCTTCCCTCGCCCCGAGGTGGAGCGCATGCTCGACGGCGACACGGAGATCGATGACCTCGAAGTCGAGGTGCGCGCTCATCCGCGGCGAGCCCTCACGCGGGGGCCAGACCGGAGGGGCGTACCCGTCGGCACGCTGGAAACCGAGATACGCGACGCCCTCCGGGGGTGCGACCGCGGCCCCGTCGTCGTCCTCCTTCACTATGGGCCAGCCGAGCAACTCCGAGTAGAAGCGGGCGAGTTCATGAGGATCGGGCGCCTCAAGGACGACGCCCCACCAGTCGTGCCGGGCCGTACGGGGCACGCCGGGACCGGGTTCGGGTCGGCCATGCACGGAACCTCATCCCCTCCGTCGCGTCCGGCGAATCCCACGCCGACTGATCGACGACGGTGATCCGACCGCCGGGCCTTCGTCAAGAACCCCCGGTTTCTTTGCGCAGCGCACGTATCCCAGCCTGCCACGCGCTCCCCCAAGCTCTGCGAGCAGGGGGGACCCCAGCGGCGTTGTCGTCGGTCGCCGACGCTCCGCGTCGACGCCGGACTGCTGGGCGGCATGGCCGCGACGGGCGTCCAGAGCGGCGTTCTCACCGGTCTGCTGGCCGGCCTGGTCGCGGGCGGGGTCACCCTGGTGCTCGCGCGGATTCCCGTGCCGCCGGCGCTGGGGGACGCCGCCTCGGCCGTACTGGTGCCGCTGGTGGCGAGCCTGGTGACCGCCGCGCTGGTCATCGCTCTCGTCGGGGAGCGGCTGACCGCGCTGACCGGGTGGCTGCACAGCAAGCTCGCGTGGCTGGAGTTCAACCACCTCGTCCTGGCCGGCGCGGTCCTTGGGCTGATGGTCTGCCGCGACCTCGCGATCGGCAAGGCGGCCGTCGCCTTCGGCACCGTGGGCGTCAGCGGCGTCGACCCCGCCGAGTTCAACCCGACCGGCATGACCATGATGGCCGCCGTCGTCGCGGCCGGCATGGTGCCCGCGCTCGGCATGAGCCTCGCCACCCTCGTCCGGGGCAGACTCCTCACCCCGTCGGAGCGGGCCTACGGCAAGGCCGCCTGGCTCTTCGGCTCGGCCTTCGTCCCCGAGGGCGCGATCCCCTTCGCCCTCGCCGACCCGCTGCGGGTGCTCCCGGCGGGGCCGTCACCGGGGCCCTGACCATGACCTTCCACGCCACGATCACCGTCCCCTACGGAGACATCGGCGAACTGCCGCTTCCTCCTCGCCGTCACCGCCGTCGCCCTCAAGAGCCTCGCCGGCCGCCCCGCCCCGCTTCCCGCGGCCCCCGCGGCGAAAGTCCGCAGAAGGACGGCCGTCGCACGGTGATCACCAGAACTGCCGCAGCCCGAAGCTCCGCAGGGACACGGGACTCGGCGGTTCCGCGGAGCTCCTGGCGTAGAGGAGCGGCATCGGGCCCCCCTCGTACGCGGCGGACCAGGCGAGCCACTGGTACGCGTACCACCCGCGTTCCATGCCGATGCCGACGCCGTTCCTGCCGAGGGTGCTGAGGGCCATCCGGTGGGCGAGGGCCACGTGGTAGCGGGCGCGGGCCAGCAGGGGGCGCTCCTCGTGGCGGGCGAACCACCGGAGCGCGGCGGCACCCCGTTCGGTGGGGGTGTCCGAGGCGGCGTGGAGCTTGAGGGCCTGCTCCAGGTCGAAGGTCTCCTCGCGCAGGAAGCGGGTCATCGTCCCCTGCGAGGCTTCGACGGCCGCGTCAAGGACCGTACCCGGCCGCCAGCGGGCGACGGCCGGCGCGCCGGACCAGTCGG
>NZ_LIRL01000818.1:376-5851 GCF_001419795.1 Streptomyces niveiscabiei | reverse complement strand
CGTGCCGACGTACAGCAGCGGGGCGTAAGTGCCGGTGACGGTGGAGCCCATCGGGGCGGACTGGTCGCCGATCAGGACGCCGGCCTTGGTGGTCTTGAACCAGAGTTCGACGGCGAGGTCCGTGGAGCCGCGCAGGATGCCGCCCGGTATCTCGGCGTAGCCGTTTCCGTTGAAGGTGACGGCGGTGTTCTCTCCGGTGCCGAAGATGCCGTCGGCGCCGAGGGCCGTGTTGGTGTAGGTGCCCTGTCCGTCGACGGCCGCGACCTGGCTGTGGGCCTGGGTCCCGGACGTCTCGCCCAGGCGCCAGTAGCCGGCCGGGGCGTCGGCGGTTACGGCACCGCGGTAGTGAGGGCTGTCACCGGTCACCATGCCGGTGCGGGAGCGGAAGTGGTCGCGGATCTCGGCTGCGGTGAGGGCCTTGGGGTAGAAGGCGACTTCGTCGAGGGCGCCGCTGAAGTGGCCCCAGGGGTCGGTGGAGTCGAGGGCTGTCCAGCGGGAGCCGGTGCGGCCCTTGCCGAGGAAGATCTGGCTCTGGTCGAGGTGGGTGATGGTGCCGGAGACCGTACCGGCGAGGACTCCGTCCACGTAGAGGGCGGAGGTGGTGCCGGAGCCGGTGACAACGGCATGGTGCCACTGCGCGTCGGTGACCGCGTTCTTGGAGACCGGGGGTGTCCAGTTCGTCGTCTCCGAGTAGAACTGACCGCGCAGTTTGCCGTCCGTACCGACGTACAGCAGCGGTGTCGCGCGGGAGGGCACGGTGTTCTCGCTGATGTCCGCGTTGGACTCGGTCAGCAGGATGCCCGGCTTGTCGGTGCGGAACCAGAGTTCGGCCGACAGGCTCGTACCGGACAGAGAGCCGTCGGCGACCTGGATGTAGGAGTCGCCGTTCAGGCCGGCGGCCGTGTCGTCGCCGTCCGAGAAGGCGCCGAAGGTGCCCAGCACGACGCCGTCCCCGTACGTGCCGTCCGAGCCCTCGGGCAGAGCGCTGGACGCGGTGACGCCACGGCGTTCGCCCAGGCGCCAGTACTCGGTGGGACCGGAGCCGCGCACCGCGGTGTCGTAGGCCGCCGATCCCGCCGAGTACGTCGGGGCGGACACCTTCCACACACCGGCGTCGGAGTCCTTGAACTCGGTGACGCGCTCGGTGCCCGCGTTGTAGGTCACTTCGGCGTCGGTCCTCCCCGAGGGGAGAGTCACCTTGGTGACGCGCGGGACGGTTCCCCTGGCCGCGTAGTGCTGAGCGACCGTCGCGGTGTCGAGGGTGTGGTCGTAGACGGCGACCTCGTCGACGATGCCGGTGAAGTGGCCGAGCCTGTCGGTCTTGTCGATGCTCGCCCAGGGCACAGCGGTCCAGCCCAGGCCGACGTAGGTGTAGCGCTGTTCGAGGTGGTCGATGGCGCCGGTCTTGGAGCCGACCGCCGTGCCGTCGAGGTAGAGCGTCTGGGAGGTGCCCGCACCGGAGAGGACGACGTGGTGCCAGGCTCCGTCGGTGACCGCGCCGGTGGAGGTGAGCGGGGTCCAGGTGGTGCCGGGGAAGTAGAACTGGCCGCGCAGCTTGCCGTCCGTACCGACGTAGAGCAGCGGGGTGGACTGGCTGACGGTCGGGTCGACATCCTCCATGCGCTCGTCGGCCTGGGAGAGCAGCACGCCGGGCTTGGTGGTCTGGAACCAGAGTTCCACCGAGGCGAACGGCGAGGAGCCCAGGGCGTCGTCGGGCAGCGCGAGGTGGGAGTCCGTGCCGTCGAAGGAGCCCGCCTTGTCGGGCGTTCCGGCCAGAGCACCGGTCGCGCCCCGGGTGACGTCCCGGAACTGGGCCGCGTTCATGCCGGTGCGGGAGACCGCCTGGCTCGCGGCGCTCTCGCCTTCGGCTTCGTCCAGGCGCCAGTAGGAGGAGGGGTTCGCGTCGAGGACAGTGCTGCGGTAGAGGCTGCCGTCCTCATAGATGTACTGAGTGCAAGCGGCGGCGGACGTGGGCGGGCAGACCTTGACCAGTCTGTCTCCGTCGTAGCTGTACGACCACGTGAGGCCGGTGCCGACGGCGCCGACGGGGGCGGTCTGCACTGTGGTGACGTGACCGCCGGACCAGCCGAAGTCCAGGAAGCGTCCGGAGACGACGTCCGTCGCTCTGGTCAGCCGACCACTGGTGTAGGCGAGTTGCTGCACCCGGCCGTGTCCGTCGGCGATCCTGGTCAGCAGTCCGCCGGAGTCGAACGTGTACAGAGCGCCGCTCGCGTCGCGGAGCGTCCAGCCTCCACCCGCCTCGGCCTTGAGCGTGCCGGTCGAGCCGGACGGCGCGGTATGGCTGCCGTCGGCGTTGCGGCCGAAGCGGACCTGGGTGCCGTCGGACAGGGTGACGAGGACGCTGCCGTCGCTCTCCGGGAGGGCTCGCATGTCCCAGCGGGTAGCCCAGCCCGCGCCGAACGCGTTCTTCTGGCGCGGGTCCTGGGAGTTGTACGTACGTGTCACCGAGAGTTCGGGACCCACCGTCGGTATCGCCGCGTCCGTGGCGGCCGTGGCGTAGTTGCCGGACCTCTCCTCGAACTCGTCGCCTTCGTCGGCTCCTCCGAGATGCCCGGTGATCGCGGGCTGCGGCACTTCCGGGGTCAGGAACGAAGGGCCCGGACGGGTGGAGGTACCGCTTCCGTCGTAGGCGTACGCGTACCAGGCGTACGTCTTCGCCCAGGACAGCCAGCCGCTCGTGACGGCCCACTGCTGAGACGTACTGCGAGGGCCTGTCCGGCAGTTCTTGCGGGTGTTCTTGCCCTCGACCTCGCAGACCTCGAACTGGTACTGGAGAGTCTTGGGATAGCGGTCGCGGTCGGTCGCGGTGGCCCACAGGGTGGGGGTCAGCGAGTTCACGACGGCCCCGCTGGCCGGTGCGACACGCGTCAGCGCCGCCGGGATGTTCACGGCGGAGAACTTGATCCCGGCCGGCGGGACGCCCGCTCCGCTGAAGGTGGCGGCGCCGTTGTCGTTCATCGTCCACAGCAGCGTGTAGTCGCCCGGGGTCAGCGGGGCGATCTTGGCGTCGAGGGTGACGGCCGCGCCCGGCGGCACGTCGGCCGGCATCGGGGACCAGCGGATCTTCGAGGTGTCCGTGATCTCCTTGCCCGCGGCGTCGAACAGGAGGTAACGCAGTGTGTAGTTGCCGTTCTTCGGCCAGGTCTCCTGACCTCGGTTGGTGACGGTCACGCGGAACGCGCCCTCAGCCGTGGCCGTGATCGGGGTGACGAATTCCCCGAGCTTGTAGGTCGCCCCGTACTTGGTCCAGGTCACGTCGAGGGACGGCTTGCCGTTCGGGTAGTCGTCGGAGCCGAAGTTCTTCCATGCCGCGGAGTCCGTCGTGGACGCCTTCACGGCCAGGCCGTAGTTCTTCTTCCTGCCGTGCGTCCAGTCGTCGACGAGCTGGCGGCCCGCCGCTCCCAGGCTGATCGACTCCCAGGCCGCCGCGCCGCACGGGTACGACGACTGCCCCTCCGGCCGCCAGCCGTGGGTGAAGCTCTTCGATGCCAGCGCCGCACCGGTGGCAGGGCCCGGGTAGGTGGACGTCGTCGACTCGGCCCAGTTCGAGGTGATCGCGTGGACCGTCACCGGGCGGGCCGTACACGAATACGACCACGTGTTGTACAGGGCGAGCCTGGCGCCCACGACCCAGGCGTTCTTCAGCGAGGTCTCGACGCCGTTGAAGCGCAGGAAGGCCGCCGCTTTGTGACCGCCCTTGTCGTAGGTGCCGACCTTGAGGTTCGTGTCACCCGAGAAGTTCTGGTCGTACGGGGACTGCACGTAGGTGCCCGAGGACGCGACCGTCGATGTCACCGTGACCACCGTGGGGTCGACCTTGACCGGGAAGACGCGTTCCGGATCGTTCAGCCAGCCGCTGTCCAGGGAGACCTTCAGCGCCTGTCCGCCGTCGGTGTCGACCAGTTCGTAGCGGACGCCACTGGAGATCTCCCCCTGGTTGGAGTTGGGGACGAGGCCGGAGTCCTCCATCCAGCCTGCCGGGATGCGGGCCCGGGGCGCGCCGGAGGCGTCGACGAAGGCGACACTGCCCGTGGCCTCGCTGCGTGCGGTCAGTCCCTGGGTGTGCAGGGGAAACACCCATTCGGTGGGCGCGTTCACGTCGTTGAGGATCAGCACCTCCTTGACGGACGTACCGCCGGCCACGAACCGTACGTCCGCCGAAGGCCGTACGGCCCGGTAGATGATCGTGCTCTCGTCCGCCTCGCCGGGCACGTGCGCGGCGTCCTGGAGGGAGAAGCCGACGGACGTGCCCTCACCCGTCCTGAGGGACATGAGCGGTGTGCCGTCGGCGTGTCCGGCGAACGTGGTCTCGCTGTCTCCGGCGGTGATCTGCCAGCCGCCGGCAGAAGTACTCATGGTGTGGCCGAAGCGTCCGCCCTGTACCCGCGGCTGGAGTGTCGTATCGATCTCCTGCCAGTTCCCTTGCGGGTCCTGGAAGTTGACGGGTTCGTCGTAGAACCGGGTGGTGAAGGTGCCGTCCGTGTTCTGGAACGTGCGGGCTGCGCGCTGCCGTTCGGAGGGGATCTCACGGCTGGTGCCGGGGTCGAAGCCTTCGGGTTCCACGGGGTCGGGTGAGATCGCGGTGGCCGACGGGAGTGCCGGCTCCGGTGCGGCGAGAGGTATCGACGAGGTGGCGGATGCCAGGGGCAACTCCCCGGTGGAGAGCTTGTGTCCCGTACCGCCGCCGGCCGCCTCGGCGGAGGTGTCACCGGGAGCGGAGCGGTGGGCGCGTCCGGCGGCGGATCCCCAGAGCTGGTCCGGTGCATCCGCCGCCAACACGCGTGAACGTTCGCGTGCTTCCGCGGCGACCGCGCCTTCCACGCCGGCGGAGCCGGTCATCAGCAAGGCGGCAGCCATGGCGAACGGCCGCACGAAACGCATAAAGCCCCCCAAAGAAAAACCAAGAGGGGTTAGTAGATAGACAAAATCGAACAATGGGCAAGAGTTGTGATCATCCTGTAACGATCACGGGAAGACGGACACTCCTCGGCGCGGTGCGGCGAGGGGTGTCCGAAGGTGGGTCAGGACGTGGCCTTCTCCGTCACCGCGATCCGCCCCTTCCTGATCGTCACCAGGCGAGGCGCCTTCTTCGCGATCGAGGAGTCGTGGGTGACCATGATGAAGGTGAGGCCGTGTTCCTTCCAGAGGGTCTCCAGGACGTCCATGATCTCGTCGCGCATGCTTTCGTCGAGGTTGCCGGTGGGTTCGTCGGCGAGGAGGACCTTCGGCTTCTTCACCAACGCCCGCGCTATCGCGACGCGTTGTTGCTGGCCGCCGGACATCTCCGAGGGGAGGTGGGCAAGGCGTTCGCCGAGGCCCACCGACTCCAGCGCCTCGGCGGCCCGTTCGCGGCGTTCCTTGACCTTCAGGCCGAGCGGGACCAACGCCGTTTCCACGTTCTCCTGGGCCGTCAGCGTCGGGATGAGGTTGAAGGACTGGAACACGAAGCCGATG
>NZ_LIRL01000818.1:0-259 GCF_001419795.1 Streptomyces niveiscabiei | reverse complement strand
GGCGTCCAGGGCGAGTACGGCGTCCTTGCCCCGGGTGTAGCGCTTGGTGACGTTTCTGAGTTCGTACATGGCGTGCAGCAACTCCTCGGTGAGGTAATGGGGTTCAAAAGAAACCGACTACTCGACGCGCCGCAGCGCGTCAGCGGGACGCAGACGGGACGCCCGCCACCCCCCGAACGCCCCGGCGATCAGCCCACCGGCCACCGCGAGCCCCACGGCCAGCGCGACCGTCGAGACGCTGACCGGCGCGGTCAGCGCG
>NZ_LIRL01000817.1 GCF_001419795.1 Streptomyces niveiscabiei | reverse complement strand
CCAGAGTTCGACGGCGAGGTCGGTCGAGCCGCGCAGGATGGTGCCGGGGATCTCGGCGTAGCCGTTGCCGTTGAAGGTGGCGGCGGTGTTGTCGCCGGTGCCGAAGGCGCCGTCGGCGCCCAGGGTGGCGTTGGTGTAGGTGCCGTCGCCGTCGAGGACCGCGACCTGACTGTGGGCGGTCGTGCCGTTCACCTCGTCGAGGCGCCAGTAGCCGGCCGGGGAGTCGACGGTGACCGCGCCCCGGTAGTGCGGGCCGTCACCGGTCACCATGCCGGTGCGGGAGCGGAAGTGCGCGCCGATCTCGGCCGCGGTGAGGGCCTTGGGGTAGAAGGCGACTTCGTCGAGGGCGCCGCTGAAGTGGCCCCACGGGTCGGTGGAGTCGAGGGCGGCCCAGCGGGAGCCGGTGCGGCCCTTGCCGAGGAAGATGCGGGTCTGGTCGAGGTGGGTGATGGTGCCGGAGACCGTGCCGGCGAGGATGCCGTCGACGTAGAGGGCGGAGGTGGTGCCGTTGCCGGTGAGGACGGCGTGGTGCCACTGGCTGTCGTTGACCGTGCTCTTGGATGCCGGGGGCGTCCAGTTGGTGGTGTCGGAGTAGAACTGGCCGTGCAGTTTGCCGTCCGTGCCGACGTACAGCAGCGGGGTGGCCCGGGTGGGGACTTCGTCCTCGCTGATGTCGGCGTTGGACTCGGTCAGCAGGATGCCCGGCTTGTCGGTGCGGAACCACAGTTCCGCCGACAGGGCGGTGCCGGTCAGGGAGTTGTCGGCGACCTGGACGTAGGAGTCGCCGTTCAGGCCGACGGCCGTGTCGTCGCCGGCGGCGAAAGCCCCGTAGGTGCCGAGCGCGGCGTTGTCGCCGTAGGTGCCGTCCGATCCTTCTGCGAGGGCGGTGGCCGCTGTGGTGCCGCGGCGATCACCCAGGCGCCAGTACTCGGTGGGGCCGGAGGCGCGCACGGTGTCGCTGTAGGCGGCGGAACCGGCCGAGTAGGAGGGCGCGGACACCTTCCACGCCCCGCCGTTGTTGTCCTTGGCCTGGGTGACGCGCTCGGTGTCGGAGTCGTACGTCACCTCGGCGCTGACGCGTCCCGAGGGCAGGGTGACCTTGGTGATCCGGGAGACGGCCGACCTGGCCGCGTAGTGGTCGGCGGCGGTGCTCGCGTCGAGGGTGTGGCCGTACACGGCGACCTCGTCGATGAGGC
This sequence comes from Streptomyces niveiscabiei, assembly GCF_001419795.1. Lineage (GTDB taxonomy): Bacteria > Actinomycetota > Actinomycetes > Streptomycetales > Streptomycetaceae > Streptomyces > Streptomyces niveiscabiei. The sequence continues at coordinate 4,452 of NZ_LIRL01000817.1, read as the reverse complement.
CGGTGAAGTGGCCGAGCTGGTCGGTCTTGTCGATGCCCGCCCAGGGGACGCTGGTCCAGCCCAGACCGACATAGGTGTAGCGCTGTTCGAGGTGGTCGATCACGCCGGTCTTGGAGCCGACCGCGGCGCCGTCGAGGTAGAGCGTCTGGGAGGTGCCCGCGCCGGAGAGGACGACGTGGTGCCAGGCTCCGTCGGTGACCGCGGCGGTGGAGGTGAGCGGGGTCCAGGTGGTGCCGGGGAAGTAGAACTGGCCGCGCAGCTTGCCGTCCGTGCCCACGTACAGCAGGGGCGTGGACTGGCTGACGGACGGGTCGACGTCCTCCATGCGCTCATTGGCCTGGGAGAGCAGCACGCCGGACTTGGTGGTCTGGAACCAGAGTTCCACCGACGCGAACGGCGAGGAACCCAGGGCGTCGTCGGGCAGCGCGAGGTGGGAGTCGGTGCCGTCGAAGGACCCGGACTGATTGCCGGTTCCCCCCAGTGCGCCCGCCGCGCCGCGGGTGACGTCCCGGTACAGGGCGTCGTTGAGGCCGGTGTTGGAGACGGCCTCGCTGGCCGCGCTCTCCCCCTCGGTCTCGTTGAGCCGCCAGTATCCGGTGGGGCCGTCGTCCAGCACGGTGCTGCGGTACAGGCTGCCGTTCTCGTAGGAGTAGGCAGTGCACGCGGTCGCCGAGGCTGGCGGACAGACCTTCACCAGCCGGTCGCCGTCGTAGGTGTAGGTCCACTTCAGGCTCGTACCGGTGCCGTTGACGGGGTTCGTCTCGGCGGTGGTGACGTGTCCGGCGGTCCAGGTGAAGGTGAGGGTGCGGCCGGAGAGGACGTCCTTGGCCTGGGTCAGGCGGCCGTCGGTGTAGGTGAGTTCCTGCGTGCGGCCGTGTCCATCGGCGATCTTCGTCAGGAGGCCGGTGGAGCTGAACGTGTACAGGGTCGCGGAGCCGTCGCGCAGCGTCCAGCCGCCGCCGGACTGGGCCGTGAGCACGCCCACGGAGCCGGAGGGGGCGGCGTAGGTGCCGTCGGCGTTCTTGCCGAAGCGGACCTGGGTGCCGGTGGCCAGGGTGAGGACGACGCTGCCGGTGCTCTCGGCCGCGGCGCGCATGTCCCAGCGGGTCGCCCAGCCCGCGCCGAAGGCGTTCTTCTGGCGCGGGTCCTGGGAGTTGTAGGTGCGGGTCACCGACAGTTCGGGGCCGACGGTCGGGATCGCGGCGTCCGTCGCCGAGGTGGCGTAGTTCCCGGAGCGTTCGCCGAAACTGCGTCCGCTGTCGGATCCGCCGAGGTGGCTGGTGATCGCGGGCTGCGGCACCTGGGTCGTCAGCAGGGACGGGCCGGGGCGCGCGGAGGTGGAGCTGCCGTCGTAGGCGTAGCCGTACCAGGCGTACGTCTTCGACCAGGACAGCCAGCCGCTGGTGACCGCCCACTGCTGGGAGGCGACACGAGGTCCTGTCTTGCAGTTCTTGCGGGAGTTCTTGCCTTCGACCTCGCAGACCTCGAACTGGTACTGGAGGGCCTTGGGGTAGCGGTCGCGGTCGGCGCCGGAGGCCCACAGGGTCGGGGTCAGGGTGTTGACGACGGCGCCGGACGCCGGGGCCGCGCCGGTCAGGTAGGGCGGGACGTTGACGGCGGACACGCGCATCGCGGACACGGGGACTCCGGCGCCGCTGAAGGTGGCGATGCCGTTGTCGTTCATCGTCCAGGCCAGGGTGTAGTCGGCCGGGGTGAGCGGTGCGATCTTCGCGTCGACGGTGACCGTTGCGCCCGGGGGGACGTCGGCGGGCATCGTCGTCCAGCGGATCTTCGCCGTGTCGGTGATCTCCTTGCCCGCCGCGTCGTACAGCAGGTAGCGCAGGGTGAAGTTGCCGCCCTTGGGCCAGGTCTGCTGGCCGCGGTTGGTGACCGTCACCTTGAAGACGCCCTCGGAGGTCGCCGTCATCGGGGTGACGAACTCACCGAGCTTGTAGGTGGCGCCGTACTTCGTCCACGTGATGTCCAGGGACGGCTTGCCGTTGGGGTAGTCGTCGGAGCCGAAGTTCTTCCACGCCTTGGAGTCGGTGGTGGACGCCTTCACCGCCAGGCCGTAGTTCTTCTTGCGGCCGTGCGTCCAGTCGTCGACGAGCTGGCGGCCCGCCGATCCGAGCGGGATCGACTCCCATGCCGCCGCCCCGCACGGGTACGCGGTCTGCCCTTCGGGGCGCCAGCCGTGGGTGAAGGACTTCGAGGAGAGCGCGGACCCGGTCGAGGGGCCCGGGTAGGTCCTGGTGGTGGACTCAGCCCAGTTCGACGTGATCGCGTGGACCGTCACCGGGCGCGCGGTGCACGAGTACGACCACGTGTTGTACAGCGCGAGACGGGCGCCGACGACCCAGGCGTTCTTGAGGGTGTTCTCCACGCCCGCGAACCGCAGGAACGCCGCCGCCTTGTGGCCGCCGCCGTCGTAGGTGCCGACCTTGACGTTCGTGTCGCCGGAGAAGTCCGCGTTGTACGGGGACTGGACGTAGGTGCCCGAGGAGGCGTTGACGGAGGTCACCGTGGTGACGGTCGGGTCGACCTTCACGGGGAAGACGCGGTCGGGGGCGTTCAGCCATTCGGTGTCCAGCGTCACCTTGAGGGCCTGGCTGCCGGCGAGGTCGAGGAGTTCGTAGCGGACGCCGGTGGAGATCTCGCCCTGGTTGGAGTCGGGGGCGAGGTCGGAGTCCTCCATCCACCCGGCCGGCATGGTGGCGCGTACGCCGCCCGCCGCGTCGCGGAACGTCACCGCGCCGGTGGGCTCCAGACGGGCCGTCACCCCCTGCGTGTGGAGCGGGAACACCCACTCCGTGGGAGCGGCGGCGCTGTTGAGGGTGATGACTTCCTTGACCGAGGTGCCGCCGGCGACGAACCGGGCGTCCGCGAAGGGGCGCACGCCCGGGTAGACGACAGTGCTCTCGTCGGCTGTGCCCGGCACATGCGCAGCGTCCTGGATCGAGAAGCCGACCGCGGTGTCCGTACCGGTCTTCAGGGAGACCAACGGGACGCCGTCGGCGTACCCGGCGAACGTCGTCTCCGTGTCCCCCGCCGTGATCTTCCAGCCGTCGGTGGAAGCGCTGATGGTCTGTGTCGACAGTCCGCCGTTCTTGGGCAGTTCCTTCAGCGTCGTGTCGATCGGCTTCCAGTTCCCCGACGCATCCTGGAAGTTGACCGGCTCGTCGTAGAAGCGGGTGGTGAGGGTGCCGTCCGTGTTCTGGAACGTGCGGGAGGTGCGCTCACGTTCGGCGGCGACCTCACGGCTCGTCGCCGCGTCGAAACCCTTCGGCTCGGCCGTCTCGACGGTCACGGGGGCGGTCTCGGCATCGGGGAGCGGGGCGCTCGCCGCGCCGACCGGGGACGATGTGCCGCTCTCCGGCGGCAACTCCCCCGACGCGGCCGTGTGCCCACGCCGCCCGCCGGCCGCCTCCGCCGAGGTCGCATCGGCGGTAGCCGTGGACGGGCGGCCATCGGCGGAACCCCACTGCTGTTCGGGGACATCAGCCGACGCCGCACCCGGAGACGCGAAGGTCTGCGCGGACGCCACCCCTTCAGTACCGGCCAGGACAGCCATGACGAAGGCGACGGCGACAACAAGCGGACGTGCTGGACGCACGGTGGATCCCCCCACACAGATGATCAAAAGTGAGGGAGATTTAAAGATTTTTTAAGTGGTGACACAAGACGTATTCATGATTTTTTCAAGTCGAGTGAGATAGATCACCACTAAAACTGCGCAAAATCTACACAAATGATCATTCTCTCTCGGCAGGCAGGTATCGAGGCGTGCGAGGCCGGCGATCGCCTGAGGCGGCGTCTCAGTCCGGTGCCGGGCTTCCGGTGATCTGCCGGAAGCGCTGCTGGAAGGTCTCGAACAGTTCCTCGGTCTCCCGGCTGGGTTCTTCGTCGATCTCGCCGAGGACGGTGGTGAGGAGGGTGAACGTGCGGGGGATGGCGTCGTGTTGGCCGAGGTGGGCCTGGAAGCGGGCGATGTCGCGGTAGATGGCCTCGTTGTGGCGGTCGAAGGTGCGGGCGCGTTCGAGGAGGGTGAGGGCTTCTTCGGGGTCGGTGGTGCGCAGGATGCGGACCAGGGTGCTGACGGTGTCGAGGAAGGCGCGGTGGAGGGCTTCGCGGGGTGCTTCGGTCCAGTCGGCGCTGAGGTCGGCGGCGAAGTCGCCGGTATAGAGGTCGATGGTGTGTTCCAGGGCGGGGCGGCGGTCGGGTTCGGGGAGGTGGTGGGTGGTGTCGAGGGCGTGTTGGAGGTGCCAGAGGTCGACGTCCGTCTGGTCGGGGTCCAGGGTGTAGTAGCCGTCGGTGCAGGTGGTGATGTCGGTGATGGTGTTGTGGGTGGCGGTGCGCAGGGTGCGGCGGAGTTGGCTGACGGTGGCGTGGAAGGTGTTGTGGGGGCGGTCGGGTGGGGCGTCGGGCCAGAGGGTGGCGGTGCGGGGGTCGCGG